>JAJYDD010000540.1 GCA_021777795.1 Pseudomonadota bacterium
CCGGCGCGCCGGTGCGCGCGGCTTTGATCGCCAACGCGATCTCGGAATAGATATTGGCGAAGCCTTCGAGATAGCCTTCCGGGTGGCCGGGCGGCACGCGCGTCACCCGCGCCGCCGCCGCGCCCGCCTCCGGCCCGCCGCGCGTGACGATGCGCGTGGATTGCCCGAGCGGCGACCACAGGAGCACATTCGGGTTGGCCTGCACCCAATCGAAGCCGCCCTTTGTCCCGTAGACGCGCAGCCGCAGGCCGTTCTCGTTGCCGGGCGCGACCTGGCTCGCCCATAACATGCCGCGCGCGCCATTGGCGTAGCGCAGCAGGATTTGGGCGTTGTCATCCAACTGGCGCCCGGCGCCGAACGAGGAGAGGTCGGCGGCAAGCTCGGCGACCTCGACGCCGACGACGAAATCGGCGAGGTTGAAGGCGTGGGTGCCGATGTCGCCGAGCGCCCCGCCGGCGCCGGAGCGGGCGGGATCGACGCGCCATTCGGCCTGCTTGTTGCCAGTCGTCTCGGTCGGGCCGCTGAGCCAATCCTGCGGATATTCGGCCTGCACAAGGCGGATGTCGCCGAGATCGCCGGCCGCCACCATCTCGCGCATCCGCCGCACCAGCGGATAGCCGGTGTAATTGTGGGTGAGCGCGAAGACGCGGCCGGATTTCGCCGCCGCCGCTTGCATCTTGCGCGCTTCGGCGAGGCTGACGGTCAGCGGCTTGTCGCAGATGACGTGAACGCCCGCATCGAGGAAGGCATAGGTCGGCCCCGCGTGCATATGGTTGGGGGTGACGATGGCGACCGCCTCGATGCCGTCCGGACGATGCGCCTCGGCCTTCGCCATCGCCGCGTAATCGTCATAGACGCGAGCCGGGTCTAGGCCGAGCGCCGCGCCGGAACGGCGCGCTTTGTCCGCGCTCGCCGACAGGGCGCCGGCGACCAGCTCATATTGATCGTCGAGCCGGGCGGCGATGCGATGCACGGCGCCGATGAAAGCGCCCTCGCCGCCGCCCACCATGCCGAGCCGGATTCTGGACCCGCTCGCGGCGTCGCTGCGTCCCTCGATGGCCATGTCGATGCTCCTTATTTGATTCCGAGCGCGCGCTTGATCTGCGCCTCGTCGACCGCGCCGCCGGCGAAATCGTCGAAAGCTTTTTCAGTGACGCGGATGATGTGGTTGCTGATGAACTCCGCGCCCTCGCGCGCGCCATCTTCCGGGTGCTTGAGGCAGCATTCCCATTCCAGCACCGCCCATGAGGAATAATCGTATTGCGCCATCTTGGAGAAGATGGCGCCGAAATCGACCTGCCCGTCGCCGAGCGAGCGGAAGCGCCCGGCCCGCTCGACCCAGGACGCATAGCCGGAATAGACGCCCTGGCGCCCGGTCGGGTTGAACTCGGCGTCCTTGACGTGAAACGCCTTGATGCGCTCGTGGTAGATGTCGATGAAATCGACGTAATCGAGCTGTTGCAGCAGGAAATGCGAGGGATCGTAGTTGATCGCGCAGCGCTTGTGATCGCCGACCGCCGCCAGGAACCGCTCGAAGGTCGCGCCGTCGAAAATGTCCTCGCCGGGGTGGATTTCATAGCAGACGTCGCAGCCGGCGGCGTCGAAGGCGTCGAGGATTGGGCGCCAGCGTCGCGCCAGTTCCGAAAAGGCGGTTTCAATCAAGCCCTGCGGCCGCTGCGGCCAGGGATAGAGATAGGGCCAGGCGAGCGCGCCGGAGAAGGTGACATGCGCGCCAAGGCCCAGATGCCGCGAGGCTTTCGCCGCGTTCAGCATCTGTTGCACGGCCCATTGCTGGCGCTCGGCCGGCTTGCCGTGCAGTTCGGGCGGCGCGAAAGCGTCGAAGGCGTCGTCATAGGCGGGATTGACCGCGACGAGTTGGCCTTGCAGATGCGTCGAAAGCTCGGTGATGGCGAGGCCGTGGCTCGCGGCAACCCCGGCAATCTCGTCGCAATAGGTCTTCGACTGCGCGGCCTTTGCGAGATCGAACAGGCGCGCGTCCCAGGTCGGGATCTGCACGCCCTTGTAGCCGAGCGAGGCCGCCCAGGCGCAGATAGAGTCGAACGAGTTGAACGGCGCCGCGTCGCCGGCGAATTGCGCCAGAAAAATCGCCGGTCCCTTGACCATGCCCGCCATAGTTGATCCTCCTGGTTGGTCGGTATTGTTATCCGGATATAGCTACGCCGCCCGCGTCTTCCTCTCCCCGTTCTTCACGGGGAGAGGGTTGGGGTGAGGGGCGCTTGCCTGCGTCTCCCCGTTCTTCACGGGGTGAGGGGCGTCTGCCTCAGAACGGCGAATCTTTGTAATAGAAATCCTTGGCGTTCTGCTTGGTCACCAGGGTCGCGTTGAGGATGTAATCGCCGCGCACCGGCATTTTCTCCTCCAACCCGAGCGCGGTCAGATCCATCGAGGTCGCCACCATCGCCGGCGGATAGAGCACATCGACCTGGATGACGGGATCGCCGTCCATCACCTTCTTGACCATCTCCTTCATGCCGGCGCCGCCGATGATAAGCTTGATGTCGGTGCGCTTGGCCTGACGGATCGCCTCCTGGATGCCGACCACCATATCGTCGTCCTGCGCCCACACCGCATCGATATGCGGATGCTTGGTGAGGAAGTCCTGCATCACCTTGAAGGCGTCGTCGCGGCTCCAGTTGCCGAACTGGCTGTCGAGCACCTTGATGTCTGTGCCCTTGATGCCGGCCATGAAGGCGTTGTAGCGCGCCGCGTCAATCGGGATCGGCAGGCCGCGGATGATGACGATGTCGCCTTTGCCGCCCATCTTCTCCTTCATGTATTTGGCGGCCGCCGCGCCCAGGCCCGGATTGTCGCCGCCGACATAGAGATCGTAGATCGAATGGTCGTTGGCGATGCGATCAACCACCGTGACGAACGTGCCCTTGTCGTGGACCTTGCGGATAGGGTCGGTCAGCACGTTGGGGTCTTGCGGCAGCACGACGAGCGCATCGATGCCCTGGGTGGTGAGGTCTTCGAGCGCGTCGGCCTGCGCGGCCGGGTCGGGCGAAGTCTTCACGATCACTTTGAGGCCCGGATATTTCTTCTCCAGAGCCTTGGCCTCCTGCATCGCGAAATAGACGACGCCGCCGGTCCAGCCGTGGTCGGCGGTCGGCACGGAGACCGC
>JAJYDD010000541.1 GCA_021777795.1 Pseudomonadota bacterium
TAAGGCCGAGGAGACCAGCGTCGCCATGACCGACGTCGACACCGTCGACGGGCCGCCCAACCCGGCCATGAAGGATTGCGCGGTGATGATCGTCGGCGACCCCGTGCAGACCCACGTCATCCCCTCCTACCAGCTCACGGTCACGCTGCCCTCGCGCGAGATGTTGGAAGGCGCAGGGATCGGCGCCCATTACCGGCGCACCGGCGAGGTGTTCCATCTCGAACACGGCGTCCGCGCGGTGGTGTTCCAGCAGACCTCGCCGCTCAGCGAAGCCGATATGGCGGCGCTCGCCGAGCGTTGGCGCGCGGCGCGGGCGCAGGTTGCGCGCGGTTCAGCGCCTTAGACGCGGATAGGCCGGCAGGGTCAGGAACAGCGCGGCGGGGACGATCTGCAACACCCCGAGCCCGATCAGGCCCGCGCGCGGATCGCCCATCGCCTCGCTGGCCTTGGCGAGCGCGACGGGGCCGAGGGCCGCGCCGAGCACGAAGGCGATCAGGAACAGCCCGAACACGCGCGCGACATTCTCGCGGCCCCAAAAGCGGCTCGCCATATAGGGCAGGAAATCGCTCTCGCCGCCGATCGAGAGGCCGCCGAGCGCGGTCGCGGCGAAGACGGCGAGAGGGCCGCTGGCGAAGGCGAGCCCGAAGCAGAACGCCGTCGAGGCCGCAAGCGTCGCCAGCCCCACCGCCGGCGCCGTCCAGCGGTCCAGCAACTGCCCGAAGCCCACCCGCCCGACGATCAGGCTGAGCCCCGAGACCGCCTGCACGCGCGCGATCGCCGAGGTTTCGAGCCCGACATGGGTGAGGATGAAAACGATGTTGGAGACAATGGCGTAGAAGGTGAACCCCATCACCGCGAAGGCGATCGATAGTTTGACGAAGGTCGCGTCGGGGCGGAAGCTTGGCCTTTGCGCCGGCGCCGCCTCGACGGCCGCGCCCTCGGGCTGATCCTCGACCAGCCACAGCACCAGCGGCAGGCAGACCAGAGCCTCGAAGGCGGCGATCGCCAGCGTCGCCGTCGGCCAGTTCGCCGAAAGGATGAGCTTCTCGGTCAGGATCGGCAGCCCGATGGCGCCGAGCGCCTGGAAAGAGGCGGCGACGCCGAACGCCAGCCCGCGCCGGGCGTCGAACCAATGCGAGAGCGCCCGCGCGTAACCGACCATGTTGGTGGCCGCCGCCAGCAGCCCGATCGCCGCGCAGGCGGCCAGATAGCGCCCATAGTCGCCCGAGGCGGCGGCGAGCGCGGCCAGCGACAAAGCGAACAGCAGGATGGCGGCGCCCGCCACCTTGCGCGAACCGAAACGGTCGATCAGGAAGCCGGCGGCGGGATAGCCGACCGCCTGCAAAAGCAACGCCGCGCTCGCGCCCCTGGCGACGTCGGCCTGCGACCAGCCGTAGCCCTTGGCGACCGCGCCGGAGATGAGTGGAAACGCGGTGCTGAGGAACACCGCCGAGCCGAAACCTACGCCGACCCCGGAGCCGACGACGACGCGCCAGCCGCGATAGAGACGAATCCCGCCCATGAAAGCCCCCGGGCTGCTATCGCGGCTTCGGCGCGCAACCTCGCCCTGCGCGAACTCCAGCCGTGCGCGCGAATCAGTTAACCGCGTCGCGAAACCGGTTTCAACATAAAAATCGAGAAATCGGCGCCGCGATCCCTCCAGATCGAAGAAAATCGGCGCGCCTAAAACTAGAAACCAAGAGTATTCGACCGCCGTCGAGGTTGTTCTGAACTGGTTTTCAACTGGCGCGCGCACCCGGCCCCAAAGGGCGCCCGGTTTCGCCTCGTTTTGCCCGGAATTTCATATAATCGTGTCAACATCCGATTGATTCGGACCAAGGGGGCAGGGCGTGAAGGTCACGAAATGGGTAGGCGCGGCGCTGGCGGGAGCGGCGCTGCTTTTAATCAGCGCCGGGGCCGAGGCGGGCAATCCGCGCATCGCGCTGGTGATCGGCGAATCCGCCTATCCCGACGCGGCGCTGCCGACGGCGGCCAATGACGCGGGGCTGGTGGCCCAGGTGCTCCAGGCGGCGGGCTTCGACGTCGTGGGCGCGCGCGACCTCGATCAGAAGTCGATCCGCGAATCGCTGCGCGACTTCATCGAGAAAGCCAATGCCGCCGGGCCGGACATGCAGGCCTTCGTCTATTTCGCGGGCCGCGCGCTGCAATATGGCGGCGACAATTATCTGGCCCCCATCGACGCCCATATCGCACGCGACAGCGACGTGCCGATCGAGGCGGTCCGTCTTTCGGACCTCACCCACGCGCTGGCGGCCGCGCCCGGTCTCGCCCGCGTCGTCGTCATCGACGGGGCGCGCGCGAACCCTTACGCGCAACAGGGCCAGCCGCTCGCCGGCGGCCTCGCCCTCGTCAAGCCGGAGCCGAATTCGATCCTCGCCTTCAACGCCGCGCCGGGGTCGATTGGCGTCGAAGACGCCGGCGATTACGGCGTCTACGCCAAATCGCTCGCCGGGCTGATGCGCCAGGGCGGCGTCGACATCACGGAAGTTCTCGACGAAACCCGCGTTCAGGTGAACCAGCAGACCCAGGGCGCGCAAATCCCCTGGAACGCCGGCCAGCTCAGCGCGCCTTATTTCCTGTTCGAGCGCGTCGCCAATGCGCCGGCGCCACGGCGTCCGAAATTGCCGACCCGGCCGATCAAGGATCTCTCCGCGCAGGACGCCTATCAGGTGGCCATCGCGCGCGACAGATTGCAGGATTACCAGGAGTTCGTGCGCTATCATCGCAACTCTGAGGAAGCGCGGCGGGTCGAGGCGATCCTTGCGGCGCGCCGCGAGGCGATGTTCTGGCAAAACGCCTGGGCGGCCGACAATGCGCGCGGCTATTGGACTTATCTGCGCTTTTATCCCGAGGGGCCGCACGCCTGGGACGCACGCCGCCGGCTCGCCGCGCTCAACGCCGGGCGTGAACCGCCGCCGGGTTTCGCGGTCATGGGTTACCGCGACCTGCCCCCGCCGCCGCAGAGCGAGAACGTCTACGCCGACCGGCCGGTCTATTATTTCGGCGGCGACAATTTCGGCCCGCCGCCGCCCCCCCCGCCGCCGGCCTACAGGTATTACAACGAGGACGCCGATTGGCGCGATCTGCCGCCGCCGCCGCGGCCGACCCTCGCCGGCGTG
>JAJYDD010000542.1 GCA_021777795.1 Pseudomonadota bacterium
GCTCGACGAGCCGACCAACGATCTCGACATCGAGACGCTCGACGTCTTGCAGGAGATGCTGGCGACCTATCCCGGCACGATACTTTGCGTGAGCCACGACCGCGATTTCCTCGACCGCATCGCCACCGAGATCCTGTTCGCCGAAAGCGATGGGACGTGGACGGCCTATGCCGGCGGCTATTCCGACATGGTGCGCCAGCGCGGCTCCGGCGTGACGGCGGCGGCCGTGGCGGTGAAGGCGGCTTTCGTCGCCGACAGGGCCGAGCGCACGGCGGGGGCGAAACGCAAGCTGTCGTTCAAGGACCAGCGCGCGCTCGACATGTTGCCAGGGCGCGTTTCCGAGTTGCAAGCGAAGTTGGCGACTTTGGAGGCGCGGCTCGGCCAGCCCGCGAACGCCGACAAGGCGCAAGCGCTCAGCGCCGAATACGCCGCGGTCAAAGCCGAGATCGAAGCGGCCGAGGAGGAATGGTTGCGGCTGGAGACGATGCGCGAGGAGATGGAGGGGCGGTGAGCCCGCGCGCTTTTTTTTGAAAACTCTGCTTAAGGCGAGGGTCCCGCCCCACTGCGACGGGCCACGCGCCCCAATCTGCGCCCCCATCTCTTGAACCACCCGCCGGCGACGCGTTCTTCGATAAATCCGGCGATCCTGTCGGTGGCGAGCTTGGCCTGATCCCAGGCGTCGCCATGCGCTTCGTGGGCGCGCGCCTGCAAATGCCCGCGCCGGCCCGCGTGCTTGATTTGACTTTGGAAATGCCCGCTCATGCCGAACAGCGACGCCTTGAAGCCTTCGAGGACGTCGGTGCGGCGCGCCGCCTGAAGGTCGGTCGCGCGCTGCGCTTCCGGCAGGTCGCGGCGAGGCGAGGCGCGCCACTGGAGCGCCGCCAGCGGATCGTTCGCCTGCCGGGCGCGCTCGCCCAGCGGCTTCACCCCCTTCCACAAGCCCGCGGCCATGCGCAGCAAGCTCGTATGATCGAACACAGTCTTGACGACGCCGGGATCGAGAAGCGGCGAGATGAAGATGGCGGGCACCCGGAAGCCCAGGCGATCGAAGGCATAATGCTGCGTATGCTGATCGGGCGGCGGCGCCGGCGGCGGGACGACATGATCGTAGAAGCCGCCGTGCTCGTCATAGACGACGATCAGCAGCGTGCGCTCGAACAAAGCCGGATTGGCGCGCAGCGCATTGTAGACGTCGGCGATCAGCGCGTCGCCACGCAACACATCGTGCGGCGGATGCTGATCGTTCTGGTTCGGGCCGAAGTAATTCGGCTCGATGAAGGTGTAGGCGGCGAGATCTCCTTTGGCGACGTCATCGCGCCAATGGTGCAAAAGCCGGTAATTTTTCAGATATTCGAGCTGATGCGTGAGTACGATGGATTGCGGGACGTCGCCGTAATAGATGCGCCACGGCACGCCGGCATCGTTGAGTTCGTCATAGAGCGTGCGCTCGTTGTAGAGATGAAACTTGCCGCTGAACAGGCCGCCGGGCTCGCTGACGAAGCCGAGCGAGGTGCCGCTGTGGGCGAACAGACGATTGATCCAGGTCGGCCCCAGCAGCGACGAAAACCAGTGATCGCAGACGACGAATTGCTCGGCCAGCATGTGCAGGGCAGGCAGAAAGCCGCGCGGATAATAGGCCATGATCTCCCGGCGCTCGTCTTCGGAGCATCTGGGATGGGTTCGTTCGAAATCGGCGACGAAGCCGCTATTGGCGCCGCCTGCGAATTGGGCGATCCCATTGGCGAGATAATGACGGGGATCGCGGTCGATGTTGCGCGAGGTGGTGACCGTCTGGCCGACCTCTTCGCCCGCCAGGTTCGGATTGGTTCGCGGATGACGGGGATCGACGCCCTCCAACGTCGGATGGATTTCGGAAAGCGCGCCCAGCATCCGGTCGAACGCCGCATTCTCCATCATCAGGACGACGACGTGTTCAACCGGTGAATTCGATTTCGTCATGTTTGCCCGCGCCTAGACTGGTAATCCAAGGGCTACGAAAAACCGGCCCAAAAGTTCCCTCGCCCCGGTCGGCAATGTCGCGGTTGTGGCCAGGCCTTAGCCTCCCGCCGCCACCCCGAACAGCACCGTCTGCGCCACCTGCCCCTTCGCCCGCTCGAACGCCTCGTCCGAAAGCGGGCCGCCTTCGAGTGTCGCCATCTCGTGCGCGGCGTTGGCGTAGTGTTGCGTCGTCGCCCAGATCATGAAGAACAGATATTTCGGCTCGATCGGCTTCAGCTTGCCTTGCGCGATCCAGCGCCGCACGACACCGGAACGCTCGGCGACCCAGGCGCTGAGCGTCGTTTCCAGATAATCCTGCACCACCGGCGCGCCGCGCATCATCTCGCTGGCGTAGATCTGCGACGACAGCGGCATCTCGCGCGCCAGATCCATCTTGGCGCCGATATAGGCGGTCAGCGCCTCTTTGGGGTCGTCGCTGGCGTCGAAGGAGCGCGCCGCGTCGAGCCAGGCGGTCAGCACCCGAGCGACCACGGCGCGGTAGAGCGTCTCTTTCGTCGGAAAATAATAGTGGATATTGGCCTTCGGCGACCCCGCCCGCTTGGCGATCATCGACATCGTCGCGCCGGAAAAGCCGCGCTCGGCGAACACCGATTCCGCCGCCGCGAGAATGACGCGCTCGTTGATTTCGCGAATGCTGGGCTTGGTGAGCGGCTTGTCCATTCTGGCAGGGTATGGCGCCTTTTCTCTGGGCGACAAGCCCGTCTCAACGCCATTTGACCGATCGGTCAGATTCGCGTTAGCGTTTCCACGTCTTGACCGCCAAAGGGAGAACAACTTGGCCGATCTCTCCAATGTCCGCATCAACGGGCAGCGCCTTTGGGATGCGCTGATGGAGATGGCGAAAATAGGCGCCACGCCGAAAGGCGGCTGCAAGCGCCTGACCCTCACCGATCTCGACAAACAGGGCCGGGACTTGTTCCGCGCCTGGTGCGAGAAAGAGGGCTGCACGGTCGAAGTCGACGAGATGGGCAATATGTTCGCGACCCGCGCCGGCGTCGAGAACGATCTCGCCCCGGTGCTGATCGGCAGCCACCTCGACACCCAGCCGACCGGCGGCAAGTTCGACGGCGTGCTCGGCGTGCTCGGCGGGCTGGAGGTGCTGCGCTCGCTCAACGACCT
>JAJYDD010000543.1 GCA_021777795.1 Pseudomonadota bacterium
CCGAGCGCATCGATCCGCTCATCAACTGGTGCCGCGCGCATTTCCCCGGCATCAGCACCCGCCAGTCGGTGCCGTGGACGGGGCTGCGGCCGATGATGCCCAACATGCTACCGCGCGTCGGTCGCGGCAAGAATCCGCGCGTGTTCTACAACACCGGCCACGGCCATCTCGGCTGGACGCTGGCGGCGGCGACCGCCGACGCCATCGGCGCGCTGGCGATGGGGCGCGGGAACGCCTGAAGGTCTCACTGCGAAGTCTCCACGGGAAGGCCGGCGTCACCGTCTTTCGGTCTCCAGGAATCGCCGCAGCGCCCCCAGCCATTTGGCGAATCCCTCCTTTTCGAAATAGTTCGTCCAATGCTCGTATTCGTCCGCGGCGCAGTCGAAATCCGCCCACCATTCGACAAAGGCTTTGTTGGTCTCGACGATCGGCGTGACGCGGATCGTGGCAATGTAGTTGCGCACCGGGAAAGGCAGGGGCGCGCAAAGGGCATAGGTATATGAGCGATCGAGATCGGAATGGGCGAGCAGTTTTTGCCTGATGATTTTCTCCCCGACCGTGACGCGGCGGATCGCCGCGACCTGATCGCCGGCCTTACCTTCCTCGATCACGGTCTGGCTTTCGACGCCGGCCCAGGCATAGTGATCGAAGGGACGAATGACTGCCCAGACGTCTTCGGCGGCGTGATCGAGCATCACGCTGTAATACGATCTGGCCATGCGATCCTCCTTAGATGGCGGGCGTTACGCCCTCTCGGAGCGACAATGGTCGCCACGACCAGCGCAGACCACCCGATTGCGACGCTCCGAATTCGGCCGAGCGAGCTCAGGCGCGCCCTTTGCCAAAGCCCTGGCATCCGCTAGAAGCGCGGCAGGCGTCGAACGGCGCGGGGAGGGGGCGCCGGGTTGACGCGCAATTCCACGCGCCCGCGCCAGGCGGAGGGTGGAAAAATGGCGAAGGTTCCCGGCGGACGGGCTTCGATCACCGATCAGGACGCGCTGCTGTTTCACTCGCGCGGCCGGCCGGGCAAGCTGGAAGTCGTCGCCACCAAGCCGATGGCGACCGCGCGTGATCTCTCGCTCGCCTATTCGCCGGGCGTCGCGGTCCCCGTCAGGGCGATCGCCGCCGATCCCTCGACCGCCTATGACTACACCTCGCGCGGCAACATGGTCGCCGTCATCACCAATGGCACGGCGATCCTCGGCCTCGGCAATCTCGGCGCGCTGGCGTCCAAGCCGGTGATGGAGGGCAAGGCGGTGCTGTTCAAGCGCTTCGCCGACGTCGATTCCATCGACCTCGAAATCGACACCGAGGACCCGGAAGAATTCATCAACGCGGTGAAATTCCTGGGGCCGTCGTTCGGCGGCATCAACCTGGAGGACATCAAGGCGCCGGAATGCTTCATCATCGAGGAGCGCCTGCGCGAATTGATGGACATTCCCGTCTTTCACGACGACCAGCACGGCACCGCCATCATCGCCGCCGCCGGCATGATAAACGCCATCCATCTCACCGGGCGCGACATCAAGCAGACGCGCCTCGTCTGCAACGGCGCGGGCGCGGCCGGCATCGCCTGCCTCGACCTCATCAAGGCCATCGGCTTCGCGCCGGAAAACGTCATGCTCTGCGACACCAAGGGCGTCGTCTATCGCGGCCGGGCTGAGGGCATGAACCAGTGGAAATCCGCCCACGCCGTCGACACCGAGGCGCGCACTTTGGCCGACGCGATGGCCGGCGCCGACATCTTCTTCGGCCTCTCCGCCAAGGGCGCGCTGACGCCGGAGATGGTCAAGTCGATGGCGCCCAATCCGATCATCTTCGCGATGGCGAACCCGGACCCCGAGATCACGCCCGAGGAGGCGCATGAGGTGCGCGACGACGTCATCATGGCGACCGGGCGCTCGGATTACGCCAATCAGGTCAACAACGTGCTGGGTTTTCCCTACATCTTTCGCGGCGCCTTGGACGTGCGGGCGAAAACGATCAACATGGAGATGAAGATCGCCGCCGCCAACGCGCTGGCGGAACTGGCGCGCGAGGACGTGCCCGACGAGGTGGCGGTCGCCTATCGCGGCGCGCGGCCCCGCTTCGGGCGCGAATATATCATCCCGACGCCGTTCGATCCCCGCCTCATCCACGTCATCCCGATGGCGGTGGCCAAGGCGGCGATGGAATCCGGCGTCGCGGGGCGCCCCATCGTCGATATGAACGGCTACAAGGCGCAGCTTTCGGCGCGCCGCGACCCCATCGCCGGCGTCATGCAGCGCGTGCACGAGCGGGTGCGGCGAATGCCCAAGCGCGTCGTGTTCGCCGAGGGCGAGGAGGAGCAGGTCATCCGCGCCGCCTATTCCTTCGTCACGCAAGGGCTCGGCAGCGCCATTCTCGTCGGCCGCGAGGATCGCGTGCTCGCGGCGGCGCAGGCGAGCGGTCTCGATCTCGCCGAGAAAGGCATCGAGATCCACAATGCGCGGCTGTCGCAGCGCAACGCCGTCTATGCGCAATTCCTCTACGAACGGCTGCAACGGCGCGGCTATCTGTTGCGCGATTGCCAGCGCCTCATCAACCAGGATCGCAACACCTTCGCCGCCGCGATGGTGGCGCGCGGCGAGGCGGATGCGATGGTGACCGGCGTCACCCGCAATTTCTCCGTGGCGTTGGAGGAAGTGCGGCGCGTCATCGACGACAAGCCCGGCCATCGCGTCATCGGCGTGTCGCTGGTGCTGGCGCGCGGCCGGCCGATCGTGGTCGCCGACACCGCGATCACGGAGATGCCGGAGGCCGACGATCTCGCCCATATCGCCATAGAGGCGGCGGGCGTGGCGCGCCGGCTCGGCTATGAGCCGCGTGTGGCGATGCTGGCGTTCTCGAATTTCGGCCATCCCCCCGGCGAGCGCACCTTGCGGGTGCAGGAGGCGGTGAAGATCCTCGATTCCAAGCGCGTCGATTTCGAATATGACGGCGAAATGGCCGCCGACGTGGCGCTGAACCGCGAATTGATGGCGGCTTATCCGTTCTGCCGGCTCACCGACACCGCCAATGTGCTGGTGATGCCGGCCTTCCACTCGGCCTCCATATCGACCCGCATGTTGCAGGAACTCGGCGGCGCGACGGTGATCGGGCCGCTGATCGTGGG
>JAJYDD010000544.1 GCA_021777795.1 Pseudomonadota bacterium
GCAGCCATGCGCGATATTGGCGAAGGGGCCGCCGTGGACCAGCGCCGGGCTGCCCTCCAGCGTCTGCACGAGATTGGGCTCCATCGCCCGCAGCAGCAGCGCCGCCATCGCCGGCGCGGCCTTGAGGTCGCGCGCATAGACTGGCTTGCGGGCGCGGGTTTCGGCGACGATCATGCGGCCGAGCCGCTCCTCCAGTTCCTCCATCGAGCGGCTGAGGCAGAACACCGCCATCACCTCCGAGGCGACGGTGATGTCGAAGCCGTCGGTGCGCGCAAAGCCGTTGGCGATTCCGCCGAGGCCGACGGTAATCTCGCGCAAGGCGCGGTCGTTCATGTCGAGCGCGCGCCGCCAGGACACCCGGCGCGTGTCGATTTCGAGCCCGTTGCCCCAATAGACGTGGTTGTCGAGCATCGCCGCCAGAAGATTATGGGCGGTCGAGATGGCGTGGAAATCGCCGGTGAAATGCAGGTTGATCTCGTCCATCGGCGCGACCTGCGCCCGCCCGCCGCCGGTCGCCCCGCCCTTCTGACCGAAACAGGGGCCGAGCGAGGGCTCGCGCAGCGCAATGGCGGTGCGTTTGCCGAGCCGGTTCAGCGCGTCGCCGAGGCCAATGGTGGTCGTCGTCTTGCCCTCGCCGGCGGGCGTCGGGTTGATGGCGGTGACGAGAATCAGCTTGCCCTGCGGCCGGTCCTCCAGGCTCGCCAGGTAAGCGCGGTCGAGCTTGGCGATGAGCCGGCCATAGGGGCGCAACGCCGGCTCGGGCACATCGAGCTTGGCGGCGATCTCCGCGATGGGCGCGAGGCTGTATTCGCGCGCGATCTCAATGTCGGACTTCATGGCGCCCCCTGCTGGCCAGCGCCGCAACATGCCCCGCCGCGCCCCGCCGAGGCAAGCGGAGCCCGACGCCCCTCGCGCTCAGGCCGCCGTTGTGATTCTTGGTTAACGGTCGCTAAAGCTGCGCGATGCTTAATATTCGCCTAACAGCCACCGCGAATTCGCCGCGCGTCCGGCCGCGACGAATGCGCGGATTCGAGACCGGATTGCGGATATGCCCTCGATGAGCGCGCCTTAGCCCGCCAAGCGCGCCCCGAGACAGCCCCCGTTGCGCGTGTGCGCCGCAGCGAAAGCTTGTGCGAAAGTCGTCCTGTGTGACCGAAATGACGCAGACTTCTGCGCTATGTCCCTGAAAACGGCGGTAGGAGCGGGCTGCGCCGGGCCTCCGGCGGGTTGGACGGGTTAACCTTTAACCGCTATATCGACCCTGCAACGCGGGAGCTGCTGGAATTGGTGCAGAGTTTGAAAGCGGGTCTGGTTGCGGCGTCCCTGGCGGCTTTGGCCGTGGGTCTTGCTGGTTGCTCGAATCTTCCAAGCTCGGGCCCAAGCGCCCTCGCGGTCATGGATCCCACCGGCCAGAGTACAATCGCCCAGCCCTATGAGGTGATCGACATCGATCCCTCGACGATCGACACTCTCTCCCGCATCCCGAGATCCAGTTTCGCCACGCGATTCGGCGACCACCGCCCTTCCACCGAGCCGCTCATCGGCGTCGGCGACATGCTGACCGTCACGATCTGGGAGGCGAGTTCGGGCGGCCTGTTCTCCTCGCCGGCTTCGTTGGAGCGGGTTTCGGCCGGCGCCAACAGCGCGTCGATTCCCGAGCAGGTCGTCGGCCGCGACGGCGCGATCACCGTGCCTTACGCGGGCCGGGTGCGCGTGGCCGGGCGCACGCCGCGCGCGGTGCAGGAAATCGTGGAGCACGCGCTCGCAGGCAAGGCGATCCAGCCTCAGGTGCTGGTCATCGACAACAAGCCCATCAGCGCCACCATCACCATCGGCGGCGAAGGCGTCACCACGTCGCAGCGTCTGCCGCTCAGCGTCAAGGGCGACCGTTTGCTCGACGTCATCGCCGAGGCTGGCGGCGTGCGCATGCCCGTCAACACCATCTCCGTCGTCCTCCAGCGCAACGGAATCACCGAGCGCGTGCCCTTGCAGCGCGTGACCGCCAATTCGCGCGAAAACATCTTCATGCGGCCCGGCGACGTCGTGACCCTGGTTCAGGATCCGCAGACCTACTTCATGTATGGCGCCACGATCCAGAACGGCGAGGTGCCGTTCGGCACCGATCATTTGACGCTCGCCCAGGCGCTGGTGAAGGTCGGCGGCCTCGCCGATTATCGCTCGGACGCGCGCGGCGTGTTCGTTTTCCGGCTGGAAAGGCCCTCCGTGCTGCACGAGATGCGCCCCGACAGCACGGTGGCCGCCCGCGACGGGCGGATTCCCGTCGTCTATCGCCTCGATCTCAGCAACCCCAACAGCTTGTTCCTGGAGCAGCGCTTCCAGATCGCGCCGCACGACCTGCTCTATGTTTCCAACGCGCCGACGGTCGAGTTCCAGAAGGCCGCCGACATCTTCAACGGCCTCATCGCCCCGCTCTCGCAGAGCGCCTACGCCGCATCGGCGGCGACCACAATCAAGTAGGGCGCCTTGTCGCGTCGCGAGGCCGGCCTCACGGCGTTGACAGGCGTCACGGCGACGGCGGAAGGGTGGCTGGCGACCGACCCCGAGCCGTGGCTGCGCTGCGAAATTCCGCCGAGCGCCGGGCGCTGGGTCAGGCTGGAATATTCCAGCGGCCTGCTGGACCCGCTGACGCGGCCGGCATTGCGCTTCGTCGGCCGCGACAACATCTACGACGAGTTGCTGCCGGCGGCGGTGCTGGGACGCGGCGTCTGGATCGGCCGGCTGCCTGAGGATCTGCGCGAGGTCTGGATTTCGCCGCAGCTCGGCCTTGGCCCGTTCGCCTTTCGCATCGAGCGCTGGGCGATTTTGACGCCGCTGCGGGCGCTCTCGTATTTCGGCCCTGCGGGGATGAGCCGCGCCGTTAAATATAGCTGGGGCCGGCTGCGCGGATGGGAGCAGTTCGCGCGGTTGCAGGCGCGCCGGGCGCTCGGCCCGACGCCGCTCAGCGATTACGCGCGATGGCGGCGCGCCCGCGCTCGGCCATTCGACCCCGCCTTTGACGTAAGCGATGTTCCGACCTCACCTTTCGGTCGGATGCAGGTTTTGGGAATGTGATCTCCTGATTTGGAGATCAGCTTATGTCTAGAGTTGACCATACGCTTGACCCGAACGCTG
>JAJYDD010000545.1 GCA_021777795.1 Pseudomonadota bacterium
AGCAGGCCTTGGACAAGCGCCGTCCAGGTGCGCGCCGGCGTCGGCAGGAACAGCGGCGGCACGATTTTCAGCGCCGCGACCGCGCCCCAGATCCCCACGAAGACGGCGAGCGCGGCGAGGCTCGCCAGCCGCCAACCGAGCGCCTTCATCCCCTGCCCCCGAACAGCCGCGCCTCGGCCAGCAACAAGCCCTGGTTGAGCGCGAAGCCGACGATCCCCACCCAGACCAGGAAGGCCAGGGTCAGGTCCGGCCGCAGCGCCTGGCCATAGGTCATCAGCGCCGCGCCGAGGCCCTGCGGATTGACGGCGATCTCCACCGTCACCGCCACGATCAGCGCCACGCCCGCCGCCAGCCGGAAGGCGACGAAGATGCGCGGCAGCGCCGCGGGCGCGACGATCTTGGCCACCGTCGCCCACGGCGACAGTTTGAGCGCGCGGGCGACCTCCAGCAGTCGCGGTTCCACCCCCGCCACGGCGGCGCGCGCGAAAATGAGCATCGGCCAAACGCAGGCGAAGGCGACGATGGCGATTTCCAGGCCGTAGCCGAAGCCGAGCACGATCAGCGCCACGGGAATCACCGCCACCGAGGGGATCGGCCGCAGCACCTCCACCGGCAGTTCCAGCACCCGGTCGAGCGTGCGAGACAATCCCAGCGCCACGCCGAGAGCGAGCCCGATGATCGCCCCGACCGTGAGCCCGCCAAAGGCTGCGATCAGCGTGTCGCGCGTCGCCAGCATGAGCGAGCCGTTGCGGATGGCTTCGCCGAAGGCGACGATCACCTGGCTCGGCGGCGCGATGACGTCGCTCGGCCCGTGTAGCCGCGCCCCGACCTCGGCCAAGGCGATGAGCAGCGCCGGCAGCACGAGCCCCTTCATTTCGCCTTGCCCTCGGCGCCGTGGATGAAATCGTAGAGCTGGCGGCGCAGCGCCAGAAAGGCGGGGCTCTCGCGCGTCGCGACCTGATCCCTGGGGCGCGGCAAATCGACCTTGATCTCGACGCCGATGCGGCCGGGATGCGGCTTCAGGCCGATCACGCGGTCGCCGAGATAGATCGCCTCCTCAAGGTCGTGGGTGACAAACAGGATAGTCGCGCCGGTGGCGCGGGCGATCTCCAGCATCTGGTCTTGAAGATCCTGGCGCGTCATGGCGTCGAGCGCGCCGAACGGCTCGTCCATCATCAGCGCCGCCGGCCCCTGCGCGAGGCAGCGGGCGATCTGCAACCGCTGCTGCATCCCGCCCGACATCTGGCCGGGGAATTTCTGGTCCTGGCCGTTGAGGCCGACGCGGTCGAGCAAGGCGGCGATGCGGCCCGGCCGCTCGCGGCGCGGGCAGCCGATGGCCTCTAGCGCCAGCGAGACATTGCCCGCCGCCGTGCGCCAGGGCAGCAGCGCCTTGGCGTAATCCTGGAACACCACGGCGACGTCGCGTCGCGGCCCCTTGATCGGCGCGCCGGCGAAGCTCGCCTCGCCCGAGGTCGGCGCCACGAGGCCGGCGGCGACGCGCAAGGCCGTCGTCTTGCCGCAGCCCGAGGGGCCGACGAGACACAGGATTTCGCCCGGCGCCATCGAGAAGCTCAAGCCGCCGAGCACGAGTTGATCGCCATAGGCGAGCCGCACGTCGCGGAAATCGAGGATCGAGGCGGTCACGGGGCGCGCTCCGGATAGACCAGCGCCAGGGTCGAGGCGACGTGGCGCTCCAACTCCTTCGTCGCCGCACCGTCGCGGGCGATGACGAGATCGGCCAGCCGCTCGTGACTGGACACGAATTCTTCGGGCGAATGGAAAGAAGCCATCATCAATCTGCGGTAGCGGTAAGCCTCGTCGTAGAGCTGGCTCTGCGCGGCGATCAGGCGCGGCGAACCGCAGGCGGCGATCAGCGCGGCGTGAAAAGATTTGTGCAGGGCGTCGAACGCGACGTCGCCCTCGCGGAAGGCGCGGGGATCGGCGGCGATTCCGCGTTTCAGCCGGTGCAGCGCCGACAGAATGTCGGCCTCCCACGCGGCGTTGCCGTCCTGCATCGAAATCCGCAACGCCTCGCGCTCGACCGCCTGCCGGATCAGCACGATGTCGGCGAGGTCGGCGCGGGAAATGGCCGTGACCCTGAACCCGCGATGGCCCTCGGCGCGCACCAGCCCGCGCGCCACGAGGCGCGACAGCGCCTCGCGCAACGGCGTCGCGCCGACGCCGTAGCGCGCCGCCGTCTCGGTGATGCCGAGGCGGCTGGCGGGGGCGAGGCGGCCGGCGAGAATGTCGGTCTCGATCGCGAGCGCCGCGCGGGCGCTGAGCGTCGCCGAATCCGTCACGGGTAGACCAACTTGGACTTGTCGATCTGGCCCTGCAACATGCCCTGCTGTTTCATCACTTCGAGCCACCAGGTGAAGTCGTCGGGCTTCAGTTCGGGCTTGGAGACGCTCGGCGGGAATTTCTTGATGATGTCGACGTTCATCTTGGTGAAGCGCGATTGCGCCTCAGCCTCCTTGGCGTGATCGGAATTGACGATTTTGGCCGCCTCGTCGATCGACTCACGGAACGCCTTGACCGCGTCGGGATGCTTGTCCGCCCAGGCGCGTGTCGCGACATATTCGATGATCGGGTCGGTGCGCTTGAGGTCGGCGACGTAATAGGCGGCGACGCTGCCATTATGCGCGCCCTCGATGCGCCCGATGAAGGGCTGCGCCGTCACGACGGCGTCGACGGCGCCGCTTTTCAGCGAGTCGCTCTGCGTCGGGAACGTCACCTCGACGAAATGCACCTTGGAGGGATCGACGCCGCCGTCGATCAGCCACTTGCGGAACAGCACGTCCAGGAAGGCGCCGATGCCGGGAACGCCGATTTTCTTGCCGACGAAATCGGCGGGCTTGTGCATCGCCAGCCCCGGCCGCTGGACGACGGCGATCAGATTGTCCATCGCCGGGCTCATGACGGAGGCGCCGGCGATCGCCACCAGATCGAGACCGCCATCGACGGCTTGCAGGAACACCGTCGAGGTCGGGCCGCCGATCTGGATCGAATCGGAGGCGATGGCGGGCGGGATGTTGGTGTTGATGCCGATCAGCATCATCTCAGCGTCGATCCCGTGCTTGGCGAAAATGCCGTCATAGGTCGCGACCATCGCCGAGGCGCAATCCGAAGTC
>JAJYDD010000546.1 GCA_021777795.1 Pseudomonadota bacterium
CTTGTAGGCGCGCCGCACCGTCTGGACGTCGTCGAGACTGTAGCCGCGCCGCTTCATGCCGACGACATTGACGCCGCCGAGCTTGGCGCGGTTGCCGATGGCGACGCCGAACGGAATGAGATCGTCGGTGACGCCCGTCAGTCCGCCGACGAAGGCGTGCGCGCCGATGCGCGCGAATTGATGCACGGCCGAGCCACCGCCGAGATTGGCGTAATCGCCGATCTTGCAATGCCCCGCCAGCATCACGTTGTTCGAAAGGATCACCTGCCGCCCGAGCCGGCAATCGTGGCCGACATGGCTGTTGGCGAGGAACACGCAGCCGTCGCCGACAAGGGTTTCGCCACCGCCGCCACCGGTGCCGGGGTTCATCGTCACCCCCTCGCGGATGAGGCAATCGGCGCCGATGCGCAACTTTGTGCGTTCGCCGCGGTATTTGAGGTCCTGCGGCTCGTGGCCGAGGGAGGCGAAGGGGAAGATGCGCGTGCGTGCGCCGATCTCGCAGACGCCGGCGACAACGACGTGGGAATGGAGCTTGACGCCGTCGCCGAGCTTGGCCCCGGCGCCGACGTGGCAGAAGGGGCCGATCTCGACATCGGCGCCGAGCGTTGCGCCGGGCTCGACCCAAGAACTAGGATGAACGGACGCGCTGGGATGGACAAAGCTCAAGCCGGCACCATCATCGCCGACACTTCCGCCTCGCAGACCAGAACCCCATCGACCCTGGCCTCGCCACGGTACCACCAGATGTTGCGACGCTTGGTGATTTTGGTCATGTGCAGCCGCAACTGGTCCCCGGGCACGACGGGCTTGCGGAATTTCGCCTTGTCAATGGTCATGAGCAACACCTGCGGAGCGGGGGTCTGCAAGCCTTGGGAGGCCGCGCAAAGCGCGCCGGCGGTCTGCGCCATCGCCTCGACCACGAGCACGCCGGGCATCACCGGCCGGCTCGGGAAGTGACCCGTGAACTGCGGCTCATTCATGGTCACGTTCTTGATCCCGATGCACGACTCGTCTCCCCTGGCCTCTATGATGCGGTCGACCAGCAGCATGGGATAGCGATGCGGCAGCAGTTGCAGGAGGCGCTGGATGTCGTAACAGTCGATCGTGCGGTCCGCCGCCTCGTCCATAATCCCCTCCGAAACCTAGGACGCGCTTGCCTGCTCCGCCGCCGCGCGTCAAGTCCGCGCGCCGGGATACATGCGCACTATGTGCAACCGCCGATGGCGTCCCTTATCCAGCTCGCGTTGGGAACGAAAGCCGCCAGGGCCAGTTGCATCCCTGTCTTCGCTGTTCGCGAGAGGAAAAAAGCGATGCTCACCACAGTCTTAGTCGCAGAGGACGAGCCGCTGATCGCTATGGCCGTCATCGACGAGCTGGGCGAAGCCGGCTTTTTCACCATCGGCCCGTTCGCGACGACCTCGCAGGCGCTCGCCTATTGCCGCAAACACACGCCGGACTGCGCCGTGCTCGACGTGCGACTGGAGGACGGCGAAAGCTTCCCGCTCGCCGACCTCCTGGCCCAGCTCCGCGTGCCGGTCGTCTTCCATTCCGGCCACGCCGTCCCGCGCGATCTGACGCGGCGCTACCCTGGCGTGCGCGTCTGCCCGAAACCCGCTGCCGCCTCGCAACTTGCTGCGATCGTAGCAGAAATGAGCGGGGCTTATTCCTGCGCGTAGCGCGGGAATATGGGCGCCGGCGGCGGGAGCGGCGTCCCCGGCGCGAGACGGCCCGCCTCGCCGATGTCGGCGAAGTTACGCTTGCTCTCGGGAACCGCCAGCAGATCGAGCAGCTTGCCCATCGAGCCGGGCATCACCGGCTGCAACAGGATCGCGGCGACCCGCAGCGTCTCAAGCGTGACGTAAAGCACAGCTTTCATACGCGCGGGATCGCTCTTGGCCAGCTTCCACGGCTCAGCATTGGCGAAATAGCGATTGGCCGCGCCGACCGTCTCCATCACCGCGCCGATATAAAGATGAAGCTGGAACGCGCGCATATGCCCGCGCGCCAGATCGAGCGCGGCATAAGCGGCGTTCAGCATCTGCGCGTCGGCCGGCGCGAAGGAGTCGGCTTCGGGAACGGCCGCGCCGTTGCGGGCGACGATCGTCAGCGAGCGTTGCGCGAGATTGCCGAGATCGTTGGCGAGATCGGCGTTCATGCGATTGACGATGAGTTCGTGCGAGTAATTGCCGTCCTGCCCCCACGGGGTTTCGCGCAGGAGGAAATAGCGCACGGGATCGAGGCCGTAATTGACCACGAGATCGGCGGGGCTGACGACATTGCCGACCGATTTCGACATCTTCTCGCCGCGGTTGAACAGAAAGCCGTGCACGACGATCTGCTTGGGCAAGGCCAAGCCCGCCGACATCAGGAACGCCGGCCAATAGATGGCGTGAAAGCGCGTGATGTCCTTGCCGATGACGTGCGCGTCCGCCGGCCAGTATTTCGCCCGCGGAGCGCCCTCGTCGGGGAAGCCGGTGGCGGTGATATAGTTGGTCAGCGCATCGACCCAGACATACATCACATGCTTGGGATCGCGGGGCACGGGCACGCCCCAGGCGAACGTGGTGCGGCTGATCGAGAGATCGTTGAGGCCGCGTTTGACGAAGGCGACGATCTCGTTGCGATATTGTTCCGGGATGATGAAATCCGGGTTCGCCTCGTAATGGGCGATGAGTTTCTCGCCATAGGCCGACAGGCGGAAGAAATAGCTCTCCTCCTCGACCCAGGTCGCCGGCGCGCCGGACGGGGCGAGCTTCGAGCCGTCGGGGCCGGCGGTCAATTCGCCCTCCTCGAAATAGGCCTCGTCTCGCACCGAGTACCACCCGGAATATTTGGACAGATAAATGTCGCCGTTGGCGGCCATGCGCTCCCAGATCGCCTGGACGGAGCGGTGGTGACGAGTTTGGGTCGTGCGTACGATGTCGTCGGCGCGCGCGTCGAGCAATTCGCCCATCGCCTCGAACTCGGCGGCCACCCCGTCCACGAAAGCCTGCGGCGTCACGCCGGCGCGGGCCGCCGTCTGCTGCACTTTCAAGCCGTGCTCGTCCATGCCGGTGACGAATAGCGTGTCGCGTCCATCGAGCCGCATGAAGCGCTCGATGGCGTCGGTGGCGATGCGCTCATAGGC
>JAJYDD010000547.1 GCA_021777795.1 Pseudomonadota bacterium
CGACCTCCAATGAGGGCAGACTCGTCATCTATCGCAAGGGCAAGCCGGTCGATCCCAACGAATTCCGCGGCGTCTACCGTCTCGGCGCGCCCCGCGACGATTGAAGTCACGCGCCCTTCATGCTGTCCTGCTCGACAAGCTTGACCGCAGGAGGACAGACGTGACCGAGGCCAGCGATCTCACCCGCCGCGACGCCCTGCGCCTGGGATTGGCCGGCGCCGCCGCCGCGCTGGCCCCGGCAGGCGCCTGTGCCGACGCGGAGGCGACGGGGCAGGTTGTCTCCGACAGGGACGGCGCCGGCCTGCCCGGCGTGCTCGTCTCCAATGGCCGCGACGTGGTAGCGACGGGACCGAATGGGCGCTGGCGGCTTCCGGCGCCCTCCCCTTGCGTGTTTTTCGTCATCAAGCCCGCCGGATATATGCCGCCCGTCGATCCCGTGACCGGCTCGCCGCGCTTCTATTACCTGCACAGCCCCGAGGGCTCGCCGGCCGCGCTCGATCTCGCCTTTGCCGGCGTCGCCCCGACCGGCCCGCTGCCGGCCTCGATCGACTTCGCGCTGAAACCGCAGACGGAGCCCGACGCCTTCGAGGTCGCGCTGTTCACCGACCCGCAGCCGGAGACCGAGGTCGAGGTCGATTTCATCCGCGAAGACGCCGTCGAGGCGCTGGCCGGCACGAAAGCGAAATTCGGCCTCACCGCCGGCGACCTGATGTTCGACGATCTCTCGCTCTACGACCGTTACAACCGCATCATCGGAACCATCGGCCTGCCGTGGTGGAACATCGGCGGCAATCACGACCTCAATTTCGAGGCGCCCGACCGCACGCTGTCGCGCGAAACCTTCAAGCGCGTCTTTGGCCCCAGCTACTACGCCTTCTTCTACGCCAAAACCCTGTTCCTGATGCTCGACGACGTCGATTATCTCGGCCACGACCCCTCGCGCCCGCGAGGCGCCGGCAAATACGAAGGCCGGCTCGACGCGACGCAGCTAGAGTTCATCAAACAAACGCTCGCCCATACGCCCGACGACACGCTGATCGTCATCGTCATGCACATCCCCATCGTCAATGTCATCGACCCCGAAGCCAACTACGACCGGCTGACCAATGCGGCCGAACTGTTCGCATTGTTTGAAGGCCGCAAGCACACCGTCAGTTTCGCCGGCCACACCCACACCACGGAGCACATCTATTTCGACGCATCGCAGGGCTGGAAGGGCGAGGGCGCGCATCATCACCACATCCTCACCGCCGTCTCGGGTTCCTGGTGGAGCGGGCCGCTCGATCATCGCGGCGTCGCCGTCGCCGACAGCCGCGACGGCACGCCGAACGGCTATCACATGCTCGCGGTCGACGGCCTCACCTTCAAGACCCGCTTCGTTCCCTTCAAGGAGCCCAACCAGCGCCAGATGCGGCTCTCGGTCGAAAGCCGGATGCACGGGCTCGACAAGGAAATCTTACGCGAGTTCCGCCCCGGCCAATTGCGCGCCTCTCCGATCGCCAAGGCGACCCTCGGCGCGGCGCGATTGATCGCCAATGTGTTCGACGGCGGCCCCAACACGGAAGTCGTCATGCGCATCGGCGACCGCCCACCCATCGTCATGCGGCGCAAGACCGCGCCCGACCCTTTCGTTGAAGAGCTGTTCGCGCGCCATCGCGCGGTGACGAAACCCTGGGTGAAGGCGGAAATCTCCTCGCATATCTGGACCGCCCACCTGCCCGCCGATCTCGCCGTCGGCGCGCATCGCGTCGTCGTCGAGGCGAAGACGGAATATGGGGATTTGGTGAGCGGGCGTATCGCGCTGGAAATTACCGGCTGAGTCGCGCCTACCCTGCCTGCGCGAACACCCGGCTTTGCCTGATATCCTCGCCCTCGATGGTCACCAGCGCCTCCAGGTCGATTTCGGCGTTGGCCGCGAAGCAGCGGTTGGCCTGACGCAACCGGGCGCGGTCGATGGCGTTGCGGATCGAGCGCGCATTGGCGAAATGCGATTGGCCGCGCCGGATCGGGATATATTCGCCCAGCGCCTTACGCGCCGACGGGCTCAACTTGTAATGCAGCTTCGCCAGCATTCCCTCGGCGATGGCGAGCAATTCGCCGTCCTGATAATCGGGGAAATCTATGTGATGGGCGACGCGCGAGCGAAAGCCCGGATTCGATTGGAAGAACTTGTCCATCTTGTCGGAGTAGCCGGCGAGGATGACGACGAGATCGTCGCGGTTGTTCTCCATCACCTGCAACAGAATTTCGATGGACTCCTGCCCATAGTCGCGCTCGTTCTCGGCCTTGTAGAGATAATAGGCTTCGTCGATGAACAGCACGCCGCCCATCGCCTTCTTCAGGATTTCCTTGGTCTTGGGCGCGGTATGGCCAATATATTGGCCGACGAGATCGTCGCGCGTCACCGAGACGAGATGGCCGCGCCGGACATAGCCGAGCTTGTGCAATATCTCGGACATGCGCTGCGCCACCGTAGTCTTGCCGGTGCCGGGGTTGCCGGTGAAGCTCATGTGCAGCGTCGGGGCGTCGGCGCTGAGGCCGAACTTCTGGCGCACCCGATCGACCAGCAACAGCGCGGCGATTTCGCGGATGCGTTGTTTGACTGGCGCGAGGCCAATCAACTCGTCGTCGAGTTGTTTGAGCACGGGTCCGACGCCGGAGCGGTCGAACTCCTCGGCGAGGTTGACCTTCTGGGGCGTCGGCGCGTCGGTCATCAGTAGCGCTTCCCTTCCGGACGGTCGAGCGAATAGGCGCGGGTTGTGTAAGTCTGCTGGCGCCCGCGACCTTCCGAGCGTTCGAGGCGAAAGCCTTCCTCCTCCTTCGGCCGGTTGACGATGAAGGAGATGCGCAAAGATTCCCAGGTATGCGTGGCGTCGAACGCCGACAGCCTAATATATTGTTCGCCGTGCAACTGCCGGCACTTGCCAAGCTCCATCAGCACGCCCTTGGCGTCCTTGAGATCGAACATCGGCAAGCCCCACATTTCCCAGTAGGTGTTGCGGGGGTGGGGATCGTCGGTATATTCGAGATTAACCGCCCAACCATTGTCCAGGCAATATTGCACCTGGACGAGAATCTGATCGTCCGTGAGATCGGGCAGGAACGAGAAACAGCCTTGCGTGACGC
>JAJYDD010000548.1 GCA_021777795.1 Pseudomonadota bacterium
GCCGCACAGCAGCGCCAGCGAACCCAGCGCGAAGGCGAGTTCGACGCGCTTGGGATCGGCCGCCGCCGCCGCGAGCGCGCAAAAGCCGGCGAGCCCGGCGAAGATTTTGGCGAATTTCGCCGCCTCTGCCGCCTCGATCAGCGCGGCGAAGGCGAGGGCCGCCAGCCCGACGACGGCGCCCAGCGCCAAGCCCGGCGCCGGGGTCGGCGACAGCCGCAGCGCCAATGCGCCGACGCCCACCCCAAGCGCGCCGGCGCCGGCGAGGGCGGGCAGGCGCGGCCAACGGGCGGGCGCAGCGGAGGCGGCGACATCGGACATGCCGTTAAGTCTGCCGCGTGAAGCTTTAAGAAACGCGAAAGCCGCGCGCGGCTAGGCCATAACAAGCGCGCGCCTCAAAACCCCGGCAGCCGCAGCGTGGCGCGCAGTCCGCCGAGCGGGCTCTGTCCCAGCTCCAGCGCGCCGCCGTAATTCGCGGCGAGATCCACCACGATCGACAGGCCGAGGCCGGAGCCGGGGCGCGATTCATCTAGCCTGCGCCCGCGCTCGACCGCCGCTTGGCGCGCCGCCGGGTCGAGGCCGGGGCCGTCGTCGTCGATATGGACGAGGAAATAGTCGCGCCCCGAGGGGTCGCCAGAAGGCGCGCGCTCGGCCGTCACCACCACATGCGCTTGCGCCCATTTGCCGGCGTTGTCGAGGAGGTTGCCGGCGAGATCGGCCAGATCCTGCGGTTCGCCGCGAAAGCGCAAGGCCGGCGCATAGGCGCTCTCGAACGTCAGATCGCGGTCGCGATAGAGCTTCTGGAAGGTGCGCAACAGGCCGTCGAGCACGGGGGCGAATTCGGTCGAGGCGCCGATCGAGGTCGCGCGCGCGGCGGCCCGCGCCCGGTCGAGGTAGAACGACACCTGCCGGCTCATCACCTCGGCCTGCTCGCGCACCTTGTCCGCCAGCCGGGGGCTGCCGGCCTCGGCCTCGTTGACGATGACGGAGAGCGGCGTCTTCAGGGCGTGGGCGAGATTGCCGACCTGCGTGCGGGCGCGGCGCACCACTTCGCGGTTGGCGTCGAGCAGAAGGTTGAGTTCGGCCGCGAGCGGCGCCAGATCCTGCGGATATTGCCCGGCGATGCGCTCGGCCTCGCCGCGCCGGATGGCGATGAGCCCCTCACGCAAGCGCCGCAAGGGGTTGAGGCCGAAGCGCACCGCGAGCGCGGTCGAACCCGTCAGCGCCAGGAACAGCGCCAGGAAGGTCGCGCTCAGCGCATATTCGAACTGCACGGTCTGGGCGCGCATCACATCGGCGTTGGCGGCGACCTGGATGAGGTAGCGCCCCTCGTCGCCGGCGTCGATGACGCGCTCGATCACCCTGAGCGGCTTGTCGCCGGGGCCTGTCACGTAGCCGCGATAAAAATTGTCGGCGCCGGCGTCGGAGGCCGGCAGCGCCGGCAGTTGCGAGCCGAACAGCGATTTCGAGGTGCGGATGTCGGGCTTGGCGCTGTCGAGCCGGGTGATCTGCCAATACCAGCCGGAGAAGGCGAGTTCGAACTGCGGCGCCACGACCGGCGTCGGCGCCGCGCGGCCCTCGTCGGCGCTGACGGCGACATTGGCGACCAGCGCCTTGGAGTAAAGCTCCAAGGTGTCGTCGAAATTGTCTTCGGTCGAATGGGCGTTGAGCGCGGAAAGGCCGAGGCCGGCGACGATGAGGATCGAGGCGCCCCAGAAAGCGGCGGCCAGGAACAGCCGCGAGGCGATCGAGCGCCCCCGCAAAAGGCCGCGCATATCTCGTCCCGTCATGCCGTTCAGCGCGCCGCCTTCGCCCGCGCGTCCGCGTCGCCCTCGATGATATAGCCGAGGCCCCGCGCGGTCTGGATGAAATCGACGCCGAGCTTGCGCCGCAGGCGGCCGACGAACACCTCGATGGTATTGGAATCGCGGTCGAAATCCTGGTCGTAGAGATGCTCGACGAGTTCGCTGCGCGACACGATGCGCCCGACATGGTGCATGAGATAGCTCAGCAGCCGGTATTCGTGGCTGGTCAGCTTGACCGCGACCTCGTTGACGGTGACGCGGCCGGCGCGCGCGTCAAGCCTGACCGGCCCGACGGAAATCTCGCTCGAAGCATGGCCCGAGGCGCGGCGCAGCAGCGCGCGGAGCCTCGCCAGCAGTTCCTCCATGTGGAACGGCTTGGCCACGTAATCGTCGGCGCCGGCGTCGAAACCCTCGACCTTGTCGCTCCAGCGGTCGCGCGCGGTGAGAATCAGCACCGGGGTCGCGCGGCCGGACTTGCGCCACGCCGTCAACACCGACACGCCGTCGCGCTTGGGCAGGCCGATGTCGAGCACGATAGCGTCGTAGGGCTCGGTGTCGCCGAGGAACCAGCCTTCCTCGCCGTCATAGGCGCGGTCGACCGCATAACCGGCGCCTTCTAGGGCGGCGACCACCTGGCGGTTGAGGTCGCGGTCGTCTTCGACAACGAGAAGGCGCATGAGACTCCTTAGGGCTTCGCCGGCGCGACGACGGCGCGTTTGAAGTCCACGTATTTGCCGGTCGTCGCATCGACATGGACGCGGAAATAGCGGCCATCCCGATGCAGCAGCGCGATTTCGTAGAAGAATTCGCCGTCAATGCGGCAGAGTTTGGCCGACAGCGCCTCGGCCTTGAAGCGCTGGGCGGCGTGCTTGAGCACAAAGAAGGGCTCGCGCAGGCGCCGCGCCTTGATCTCCTCGCGCGTCTCGGCGGGCGACAGGCAGACGCGCTTGGCCGCCGCGCGCGCTTCGCCGTCCGCATGCGCCTTCGGCGCGGCGGCGAACGCCACGGAGGCGAGCGCGAAAAATGCGAGAGCCAGGATTCGCCGCATGTTGCGATCCTTTGCCCCCCTATCTGAATGAGCCATGAATACCGCGCCCCACGCTTGCGCGCGACCCCGCAGACGGGTAGCGCGAAAGCATGACTTGCGCCAGACGCCTCGCCGCCGCAGCGGCGGTTCTCATCCTTGCCGCGCCCGCCTTCGCCGTCGTCGGGCCGGCGCGCGACGGCGACGGCTATTCCGACCGGGTCGTGATGGTGCTGGCGCTGCGCGGCGGGCGGCAGAGCGTCTGTAGCGGCGTCGCGCTCTCGGCCCGCGTGGTGCT
>JAJYDD010000549.1 GCA_021777795.1 Pseudomonadota bacterium
GCTTTCAACGCCGCGCCGGATATGCGCGGATTCAGACCGCCACCCAAAGATACCGAAGCAACCATCGGAGTTCGACACATGCCCGAGTGAATAAGCCCTTGACCCGAAGCTCCCCATGTGAGGGGATCGTTGAGGGGCGAGCCACCTCACTGTCGAGCGGACATACGGTCTTACAGACGAAGGGGTCCCTTTTCGACGCAAAACCGGGGTTCCGTTTCTGTGAAAATTGACATACAGACTAACTACTACGTGGAGTTCGCACGGCTCCGTCCGGCTTTCTTCGTTGCGCGCTAAGTGATCGAAGGGGCCATGAAATTTGGGGCGGCGGGGTGCCTGGGGAAGAGCAAGAGGCTCGCCTGCGGCGCCGCGGCGGCGAATCGAGGGGTGGCGAATAGTGGCAGAAGGGTTGCGAGGCGGCAGGGCGTGGCGGCCTGTGGTCCTCTTTGCCAGGACCGGCCGGTCGCTGGCGGTGTTCCGGCGCGCCAGCCATAGGGTCGCAGCCTATCTCGGGCGCCGCTCGAAATGGCTCAAGCTCGCAGTCGCTTTGCGGTTCCTCGACGCCTCGCGCGGCACCAGCGAAACACCCGCCGACCGGCTTGCGGAGGCGACGCCCGTCAACCTGACGTGGGACCCGGCCCGCAGACTATGGATCGGCGCGGCGCGCGACCCGCAATTCGTGTTTTCGCGCCCCTTTGCCGCCGGGTTCTACCAAGTGCGCGTCGAAGGCCGCCTGACGCGGTTTCCGAACGCACTCGCACGGGAATTGCGAACGGAGCTCTACGTCGACTACGGCGGCGGCTTCTCGCGCGCCGACAGCCTCGCCTACCGAATCGACGGCGGCCGCATCGCGGTCGACGACATCGTCGTGCTTCCGCGCCGCGCGCGTGCGTTGCGGCTCGATCCCGTCAATGTCGAGGCGGATCTGGAGATGACCGCGCTCGCCTTCGCGCCGGCGCCGCTCGGCCATGTCGCGGCACGGCTGCGCGAAGCGCATGCGGCAGCAGGGCGCACGGCGGAGAGCTTCCTCAAAGATCATCGCTGGCCCGGCCAGGTCCGCGCGGCGCTGAGGCGCATGTCCCCGGCACTCGCCCGCGGCACCGAGAGCTACCGGGACTGGATCGAGGCGACGGCGATGACCCCAGCGCGCCGCACGGCTCTGGAGGCGAAGGCCGCCGCCAAGCCCTCGCGGCCGAAGATCAGCATCGTCATGCCGACCTACAACGCCGACCCGCGCTTCCTGGAGCGAGCCGTCGATTCCGTGATGGCGCAGATCTATCCCGACTGGCAACTGTGCCTCGTCGAGGACGGCAGCCCTGACCCGGCGGCGCGGGACTTCGGGCGGGCCCAAGGCCTACGCGACCGGCGCATCGCGTTCCGCGCTCTGCCCCAGAACGCGGGTATTGCAGCGGCGTCCAATGCGGCTTTGGAAATGGCACAGGGCGAATTCGTCGCGTTCCTCGATCACGACGACGAGCTCGCGCCGCAGGCCCTTCTGAAGATAGCGGAGGCCGTAGCCACACACGCGGACGTCGACATGATTTATTCCGACGAAGATAAAATCGACGCCGACGGCGTGCGCTCCGATCCTCTGTTCAAGCCAGACTGGTCGCCGGAGACGATGCTCGGCTGCATGTACACCTGCCACCTCAGCGCCTACCGCACGGCGCTGGTGCGCGAACTCGGCGGCCTGCGCTGCGCGTTCGACCTCGCGCAGGACTACGATCTCGCCCTTCGCGTGAGCCGCAGGGCGCGCAGCATCGTCCATATCCCCGACGTACTCTATCACTGGCGCACCCTGCCCTCTTCCACCGCCTCCTCGTCGCAAGCTAAGCCCACGGCGGAACTGGCGGCGCGGCGGGCGATTCAGGATCATCTCGACGCCAACGGCATGGCGGGGGCGGCGCTGCCCGGCCCGTTTCCGGGCTCGCACCGCATCCGCCTGGAGGTCATCGGCGAGCCGCTAGTCAGCATCGTCATCCCAACCGCGGCACGGCGGATCGTCCCGGACAAGAAGCGCTGGTATGTGCTCGACGTCCTGCGCTCGATCCTCTCGACCTCAACCTACGAGAACTACGAGATTGTGCTGGTCGAGAACGGCGACATGGAGCCCAGCCTTCAGGCTGAATTGAAGGGCCTGCCGGTCTCGACGGTTCTCTACGCGGGCAAGCAATTCAACTATTCGGAAAAGGTCAATCTCGGCGTCGCCGCCGCCAACGGCGAACACATCATCCTGTTGAACGATGACATGGTCGTCATCACGCCGGAGTGGATTGAGGAGCTCGTGTCATGGCTGCAAAGGCCGGGCGTAGTCGCGACCGGGGCCAAGTTACTGTTCCCCGACACGACGGTGCAGCACGCGGGCATCCTGATGCTAGGACAAGGCCCCTCGCATGTCTATTACGGCGAGCGCGAGAACTACCCCGGCCAGTTCGGCGGCGCGTTGTTGTTGCGCAATTATTCTGGTGTCACCGCCGCCTGCCTTGCGTTCAAGCGCCGCGATTTCGAGGCGGTTTCCGGCTTCGATCCGTCGTTCCGCGTCAATTACAACGACGTCGATTTCTGCCTACGGCTGTCTAGGCTCGGGCGGATCGTCTATGTGCCCGACGTCAAGCTCTTCCATTTCGAGTCGGTGAGCCGCGACGATTCACCGCCCGCGGAACTGGCGGCGATCAACGCGAAATGGGCGGACGTGATCGGCTACGATCCCTATTACAACGCCAACCTGTCGCAATTCACGCCTTATGAAGTCGTTGCCCCGGTGCCGGAGGAAGCGGCGGCGGCCATGTAAAGCGCGGCGATGTGAGGACGAGCGGCAGGAAAAGGCACCTGAGCTATGGATGGGGGATGTCCCGAGCCGTGTTGAAATTGGCTCGGCGGGCGTTGCTGGTTGGAGAGGCTATGCAGCGATGGCGCTCTCGTCAAGTTTGACGCCGGCGTGTTTGGCCTGGAGCGCGGCCAATGCGGCTCGCAGCGCCGGCAGTTGTTTGTGGGCTTTGAGCTTGCGGAAGCCCTTGGCGGCTTCGCACATGGCGGCGCTGGTCCAGCGCAACGCCATCGAGGCGTCCTGCCAATGTTTGACGTTTCGGCAAACCTGCCGGATCGTGCCGTTCATGTTTTCGA
>JAJYDD010000550.1 GCA_021777795.1 Pseudomonadota bacterium
CGTGGCGCAGTTCAAAAGTCGAAAGCCCCGAGCCGCAGCCGAGATCGAGGATGCGGCGTGGGGCGCGCAACGGGATGCGCGCGATCAACTCGCGCGACGGGCGCGCCCGCTCGGCCTCGAAGCGATCGTATCGCTTGGAATCCCAAAGCCGCATGGGCGATCCTCAAAAACGAAAGAGCCGGCGAAACCCGCCGGCTCTTCCTACGCGCTCAACGCTCACGCAAAGAGGTAGCGCAGATCAGAACTTGTAATTCAGGCCGACGCGGAACAGCGAGACGTCCATGTGGTTGGTCTCGGCAAAGCGCGTGCCGCCCCAGTAGCTCTCGTTCTCAAGCGGCATCCACAGATATTCTGCTTTGGCCGAGATGTTGTTGGTGAAGGCGTATTCGACGCCGGCGCCGATCGCGCCGCCGATGCGCCAGTTGTTCTGGTCGAGGCTGTTGCCGAACGCGTTGGTAAGATTAGCATGTGTGTCAACCGCCGCAAAGCCGCCAGTGACAAAGAACAACGCGCGATCGACGGCGTAGCCCAGGCGCAAGCGCTCGGTCGTCATCCAGTTGACGCGGTAGCTATTGGTCACGCGGCCGAAACTATTGTCGCGCTTGGTGAACGCATAGTCGAAATCGGCCTCGCCGCCGTAAACCAACTGGCCCATCTGCCAGTTATAACCGACGGTGGCGCCGACCAGACCGCCGTTCGGGCTGGCGAAGTGCGTGTTGCCGGTGGCGGCGTAGCCGTAGCCGCCGTTGATACCGACATAGAGGCCGCCCCAAGTGAAAGCGGGCGCATAAGCCGGCGCCGGCGCCATCGGCTCCCCCTTGCGGGTCGGCAGGTCAGCGGCCAAAGCGCTGGTTGCCGCGCCCGCCATCAACACGGCCAGAAAAAGCGTCTTCATAACCTACTCCTAAATTCAGCCCCTAGGGCGGAGGCGCAGCCCCATCCCGTTGACGAGGACAATACGCGCTCGATCGCCAAAAGTCTGTTGCGTCGCGAACACAATAGAGCCAGCGAATGTGACGACAATCTGGCAATTCTCGTCGGGATGTTTGTGAATATGGCCGCCACAAGTATCCAGGAAACCCAGAAGGGTCTTGGCAAATATGATTGGTAACATGCACGTGATACTTGGAATTTTGACAAGTTGAGTGTGGTAAACGAAGGGTTAAATTTAACGATAGTTTTGTGGGCGTCACATTCTCGCCGCAAGATTGTCCCGACTTCGCCCGCGACGGCGCCGATTTCGACGCCGTGGCGCGTCGCGACAGCTTCCCATTGCCTGCGGCGGCCTGAACTCGCGGACGACATCGCGCCAGCCCTTCCCCAGAGCCGTCCGGAAACTTAAGTAGGACGTTCAAAGCCCGGGCGGACGATGTCTTTTTTTGAAAATCTGGCCTTCGAAGCCGGCGTCGTGGCGCGCTCGCTGGGCGATTATGTGCGCGGGCCGGCGTTGCGGCTCGGCGTCACCGGCCTCTCCCGGTCGGGCAAGACCGTGTTCGTCACCTCGCTGGTCAACAATCTGCTGGCGCGTGGGCGCTTGCCGGTGTTGGCGGCTTCGGCCGAAGGGCGAATCGCGCGCGTGGCGCTCGACCCGCAGCCTGACGACGCGGTGCCGCGATTCCCCTACGAGGAGCATCTGGCCGCGCTTTCCGGCCCCGGCCGGCATTGGCCGCAATCGACGCGGCGCATTTCGGAGTTACGGCTGCGCATCGAATTCGCTCGCGCCGCCGGCTGGAATCCGGGGCCGGCGCGGCTCGACCTCGATATCGTCGATTACCCCGGCGAATGGCTGCTCGACCTGACGCTGCTAGACAAATCCTACGCCCGCTGGGCGAATGAGACGATCGCGGCGAGCCGCGCCCCGGCGCGCGCGCCGCTCGCCGGCGCCTGGCTCGCCCATCTTGACCGCGCCGACCCGCAAGCCGCCTTCGACGAGGACGTCGCCCGCGAGGCCGCGATGCTGTTCACCGAATATCTGCGCGCCGCGCGCGGCGACGCTTATGCGCTCTCGACCCTGCCGCCCGGCCGTTTCCTGATGCCGGGCGATCTCGAAGGCTCGCCGGCGCTGACCTTCGCGCCGCTGCCGGTGGAGGACAATGTCGAGCCGGCGGCGGGCTCGCTGGCGGCGATGATGCAGCGGCGCTATGAGTCTTATAAGACCCATGTCGTCAAACCGTTCTTCCGCGACCATTTCAGCCGCCTCGACCGCCAGATCGTGCTGGTCGACGCGCTCGGCGCGCTCAATTCCGGCCCGGCGGCGATGCGCGATCTCGAAAACGCGCTGACCGAGGTTTTGCGCGCCTTTCGCGCTGGACGCGCCTCGACGCTGGGCTCGATCTTCCGCCCGCGCGTTGACCGCATCCTGTTCGCCGCCACCAAGGCCGACCATCTCCACCACGTCAGCCACGATCGGCTGGAAGAGGTGCTGCGTGTGCTGACCTCGAAAGCGATTGCGCGCGCGAAAGGCGTCGGGGCGGAGATCGACGTCATCGCGCTGGCCTCGGTGCGGGCGACGCGCGAGGCGCTGATTCGCCACGACGGCGAGGAATTGCCCGCTATCATCGGCGTGCCGGAACTGGGCGAGCGCATCGGCGATCAGCTGTTCGACGGCGCGGCCGAGGCGGCGGTGTTCCCCGGCGAATTGCCGGAAAGCCCGGAAGGCCTGTTCGAGGGCGATTCGTTGGCGCTGCCGGAGGCCGACAACGCGCTGCGCTTCGTGCGCTTCCGGCCGCCGATTTCTCCCAAGGGCGCGGCGGCGCCGCACATAAGGCTCGACCGGGCGGTGCAATTCCTTATCGGAGACCGCCTCGCATGAGCGATCCACGGCCAAGGCCGCGCGCGTTCCGGCTCGACGATTCCGGCGTCGCCTTCGACGGCCGCCCCACCGCCGAGCCGCCGCGCGCCGAGGTGCGCACCGAGACCGCGCCGATCCCCGACACATCCGCGCCCGAACCGCTCGACGAAGGCGAGAAGGCGATCGAGGCCGCAACGGGCGCCCGCCGCCGCTGGCGGCCGTCGCTGGCGGCGTTGGCCTGGACCGGGCTCGGCGGCCTCGTCTCGCTGGCTTTGGGCTTGTGGATCGACAGTCTGCTGGAATCGCTTTGGCTGAAGGCGCAGGGGC
>JAJYDD010000551.1 GCA_021777795.1 Pseudomonadota bacterium
CGACGTGTTCTCCGTGCGCCATTCCCTGCATCGCGGCGTCAAGGACGCCAAAGCGTTCTACGCCGCCTACGCCGGCCTGATCGGGCTGGCGGCCGCGCTCGTCCTCACGCCGGGCATGCCGCTGGGCTTGTTGACCAACGCCGTGCAGGCTCTGGCCGGCGTGCTCTTGCCGAGCGCCACCGTGTTCCTGCTGCTGCTCTGCAATGACGAGGCCGTGCTCGGGCCCTGGCGCAACGGGCGCGCGGCCAATCTCTTCACCGGCGCCGTGATCGCCGCGCTGGTCATCCTCTCCATCGTCCTCACGATGTCGGTGCTGTTCCCAGACCAGACCGACGAGCGCGCGATCGTGGCGATCCTGGTTAGCGGCGCGGTCGCCGCAGTAGCTGCCGCGGCGTTCTCGGGCGCTTTCGGCAAAGCGGGCGCGGTTGCGACGTCTGGCCGCGAGGCCTGGCGCATGCCGCCGCTCGGACGTCTTGCGCCCTATGTCATGTCGCGGTCGAGCAAAGCCTGGATGGCGGCGCTCAGGCTCTACCTCCTCCTCGCGGCGGGTCTTGTCCTGGCGCGGATCGTCGCCCTGGCGGTTTGGGGATGATCGACCGGAAGGGACACGCGTTTGACGCAGGACCTCTGCTATAGGTCCGCGCCACAAAGCCAGAGAAACCACATGACCGCGCCGGCCGCCGAAACAAAGGCTCCTTCGTCTTCGACGGCCACGCTCGGCCTTGCCGCGCTCGGCGTCGTCTTCGGCGATATCGGCACGAGCCCGCTCTATACGCTCAAGACCGTGCTCGGCTATACCGGGCCACATCCCTCTCCGGTCGAGACGCTGGGGGCACTGTCGCTGATCCTTTGGACATTGTTCCTGATCACCACCGTCAAATACGTCAATTTCGCGATGCGGATCAACAACGACGGCGAGGGCGGCATCATCGCGCTGATGTCGCTCCTCGGCGTCAAGAAAGGCCATAGCGCGGCCATTGTCGCGGTGGGACTTTTCGGCGCAGCGCTCATCTACGGCGACGGCGCGATCACGCCTGCGATTTCCGTGCTCTCGGCGCTCGAAGGCGTGGAGGACATCGCGCCAGCGCTGACCCCCTACGTGTTGCCCGCTGCGGTCGTCATTCTTTTGTTGCTGTTCGCGCTGCAGCCGATGGGGACGACGAAGATCGGACGGGCCTTCGGGCCGGTGATGTTGACCTGGTTCGTGGTCATGGCCTTGCTCGGCGTTTACGGGATCGCACAGCATCCGAGCGTCGTCGCCGCCGTGAACCCCTATTACGGCTTCTCCTATCTCTTCGGCGGCGGCCTCAAAGGTTTCCTGGTGCTCGGCGGCGTGTTCCTTTGCGTGACCGGCGCCGAGGCGCTCTACGCCGACATGGGCCACTTCGGCCCGCGTCCGATCAGCCGGGCCTGGAATTTCGTAGTGTTGCCGAGCCTCTTCCTCAACTATGCCGGACAGGCCGCTATCGTGCTGGAGGGCGCGCCAACCGACGGCAACATCTTCTATCGCCTCTGCCCTCCCATGCTGCTGACGCCGCTGATCCTGCTGGCGACCGTCGCCACCGTGATCGCGAGCCAGTCGATCATCACCGGCGCTTTCTCCATGTCGAGGCAGGCGATCCAGCTCGGCTGGCTGCCGCGGCTGCGGATCAAACAAACCTCCGAGGAGGGCTACGGTCAGATTTACGTCGGGGCCGTCAACTGGCTGCTGATGCTGGTGACTTTGGCGCTCACCGTCGGCTTCGGCAAATCCGACAATCTTGCCTCCGCCTATGGGATCGCCGTGGCGGCGACCATGCTGATGACGAGCGTGCTGCTATTCATCGCCATGCGCGAAATCTGGGGTTGGTCGATCGTCGTCGCGGGGCTGGTCGCTGGCGTTTTCATCATCGTCGATGCGAGCTTCCTCGCCGCGAATCTCGCCAAGCTCCTGGACGGCGGCTATGTGCCGCTGCTCCTGGCTTCGGCGGTCTATTTCATAATGTGGACATGGCATCACGGCACGCAACTCGTGCGCGAACGGCTCGCCGCCGAGCAGATTTCGCTGAGCGACTTCGCGCGCACGATAGAATCCGGCCTCGTCGCGCGCGTCCCCGGAACAGCGGTGTTCCTCACCCGCACGACCCACGACACGCCGCCGGTGCTCTCCTGGCATGTCGCCAAGAACCGTTCGCTGCACGAGAAAGTCCTGACGCTGACGCTCATCACCGAACAGACCCCGAGGGTCGCCGAGGAGGCGCGGGTCAAGGTCTATTGGGAAGCGGGCCACTTTTGGCGCGCGGAAGTGCGGCATGGTTTCATGGAGCGGGCGCATATGCACTCCACGCTTCGGCAGTGCGTAAAGCAGGGCGCCGAGATCGATCTCGACGACGTGACCTATTACGTAGGCCACGAGACCATCGTGCCCAGGGAAGGGCGGAAGGGCCTGTCGCGGTGGATCGTTTTGCTCTTCATCGGAATGGCGCGCAACGGCGTAAGGCTCGCGGACGTTCTCCGGCTGCCGCACGACCAAGTCGTCGAGATCGGGCGCGAGATCGCGATATAATAACCCCTCTGTCGTTGGTCGCCTTTGGAATTCCAAAGCTCCGAAATCGCTGCTCGGCGATAGCGATTTAATTGACGAATTTCTCAGTTCTTGCGCACGGCGAGAAGGGCGCCTGGATCAGGGAATCGACTGAACTGAACGTTTCACGCCGATCTGTATCGCGCGAGGGCTTCGCCGTCCCAAGCGGCGGCTTTGCCGTGCATTCATAGGGAATCCTTGTTTTTCACGGTTCGCAGCATGTTCAGGGCGATGTGCTCTACGATGGTGAGTTTTCCGGGCGCGTTGTCGGTCCGCGCTCGGCATGCGTCGTCTCGGAAGATCATGGCGAGCGCCCATTGTAGGTGGGCGGCCGCGCGGCTTCGACGAGGAAGAGGCGCTGGAGAAAGCGACTCAGGTATTCTGGTCGCAGGGCTACGACGGCGTGACGATCGACGATCTCGTCGCCGGGCTTGGGCGTCGGACGGCCGAGCCTGTATGCTGTCTTTGGGGACAAGCGGACGTAGTTTTTGCGAGTCCTCACGGATTATGCGGAGAAGAAAGTAGCTCTCGCCG
>JAJYDD010000552.1 GCA_021777795.1 Pseudomonadota bacterium
CCGCAGCTTTCCAGCAAGGACGCCTGGAACCAGCCGCGATGCTGGTCGGAGCCCTCCAGATACATCACCTCGTCGGGGCCGCCATCGACTTTGCGCTTGATGCCGGCGAGGCCGGGGAAATGCTCGGCGTCTTCCAGCACGAAGGCGTGGGTCGAGCCGGAATCGAACCAGACGTCGAGGACGTCGTCGACCTTCTCGTAATCGGCGGGGTCGTGGTCCGGCTGGAGGAAGCGCGCGGCGGCGCCCTCTGCGTACCAGGCGTCGGCGCCCTCCTTCTCGAAGGCCTCGGCGATGCGGGCGTTGACGCGCGGGTCTTTGAGCGGCGTGTGCTCGCCTTTGCGCACGAACACGGCGATGGGGACGCCCCAGGCGCGCTGGCGGCTCATCACCCAATCCGGCTTGGCGTTGACCATGCCGCGAATGCGGTTCTCGCCGGTGGGCGGAACCCAGCGCGTCTCGCCGATGCTTTTCAACGCCGCGTCGCGCAAGGAGAGGCCCGAAGCCATCGGCTTGTCCATCGCGATGAACCATTGCGGCGTGTTGCGGAAGATGACGGGTTTTTTGCTGCGCCAGGAGTGCGGGTACTGGTGTTTCAACTTGCCGCGCGCGAGCAGGTTGCCGGCTTCGATGAGCGCCGCGATCACCGCTTCGTTGGCGTCGCCCTTGTCGCCCTTATCGGTGAGGACGCGCTTGCCTTGGAAACCGGGGGCTTCGTTGGTGAAGACGCTGTTTTCGTCGACGGTGTAGGGGATGCGAGTTTCGATTCCGCGCGCTTGGAGCGCGATCGAATTCTTCATCCAGATCTCAAAATCTTCTCTTCCGTGGCCCGGCGCGGTGTGAACGAATCCAGTACCTGTTTCATCTGTAACATGATCACCGGCAAGCAAAGGTACTTTGAACATGTAACCGGTGAGCGTTTGCGCGAGAGGATGTTCGCAAACGATACTGCCTAGCGCCAATGTCGGAACATCGGCAACTTCGGCGAGCTGCGTTATTTTCGTAGCCTGCAAAAATTGCAAAGCAAGATTCTTGGCAATGATAAAGCGATCCCCGACTTTTACCCAAAGCCCGTCAGGGACATTTACTACCTCGAACAGGCCGTATTCAAAGCGATCTGAGAATGCGATTGCGCGATTCGACGGTAGCGTCCACGGTGTTGTCGTCCAAATTACTATTGATGCCCCCTTGAGCTTCACTGACCACTCGTCGTCTAGTTCTTTGATCCGTGATCCGTGAAAATCAGTCCTTCTGGAATTGTGCATTATGCTCGAGTCAAACTCCGCGATCGGAAATCTCACCCAAACCGTATCGCTAACGTGATCCTCGTATTCGACTTCCGCCTCCGCCAGCGCCGTCTTCTCGACCACGCTCCACATCACCGGCTTCGAGCCGCGATACAGCAGCCCCGACTGCGCGTACTTATGAATCTCGCGCGCGATCTGCGCTTCCGCCGCAAAACTCATCGTCGAGTACGGATGATCCCAATCGCCGAAGCCGCCGAGCCGCTTGAACTCCTCGCGCTGCACGGAAAGCCAGTGTTCGGCGTAGGCGCGACATTCCCGGCGGAAGGCGATCATCGCCGCGGGATCGTGGAAATCGGGCTTCGTCTTGCCCTTGGAGCGGTAATTCTCCTCCTCGACCTTCCATTCGATCGGCAGGCCGTGGCAATCCCAGCCCGGCACGTAGTTGGAATCCTTGCCGAGCATCTGCTGCGAGCGCACGACCAGATCCTTCAGGATCTTGTTGAGCGCGGTGCCGATGTGGATATGGCCGTTGGCGTAGGGCGGCCCATCGTGCAGCACGAATTTCGGCCGGCCGACGCCTAGCGCGCGCAACTGGCCGTAAATGTCGTCGCGAGCCCAACGCGCGAGAATCTCGGGCTCCTTCTGCGGCAGGCCGCCGCGCATCGGGAACTCGGTCTTCGGCAGGAACAGGGTCTGCGAGTAATCGACGGGCATGATCTCTATGACGCTTTCATGAGGCGCCCGGCTTATAAGGAATCCCCGCCAAACTGCAAAACGAACGCTTGCCCATGACCAAGCCCATCGAAGCCGCGCCCGACGCCTGGCTCTATCCCGGCCTGCTGAACGCCGAGCGCCAGAAAGCCGTGCTGGCGGCGCTGCGCGAGGTGATCGCCGAGGCGCCGCTGTTCGCGCCCACGATGCCGCGCACCGCACGGCCGTTCTCGGTCAGGATGACGAATTGCGGGCCGCTCGGCTGGGTCTCCGATTCCGGCGGCTATCGCTATCAGCCGACCCACCCGCAGACCGGCCGCCCCTGGCCGCCGATGCCCGCCGAAATCGCCGCGATCTGGACCGAGCTGCTGCCCGGGGCGCCGGCGCCGGAGGCCTGCCTCGTCAATTATTATGGGGAGCAAGCCAAGATGGGCCCGCACCAGGACCGCGACGAGCGCGCGCTCGATGTGCCGGTGCTGTCGATCTCGCTCGGCGACGAGGCGCGCTTTCGCATCGGCGGGACGACGCGCAATGCGGCGACCCGCGCTTTCCCGCTGCGCTCCGGCGACGCCTTCACCTTCGGCGGCGCCTCGCGGCTCGCCTTCCACGGGATCGACCGCGTGCTGCCGGGAACCTCGGCGCTGCTGGCCGAGGGCGGGCGGTTCAACCTGACGCTCCGGCGGGTCAACCCCGCCTGAGATTAGGTCAGCGCGACATTGAGCGCGCTCTCCGGCAATTCCTGGCCGAAACAGCGCTGATAGAATTCCGCCACCAGCGTGCGCTCCAGCTCGTCGCATTTGTTGAGGAAGGTGAGGCGGAACGCAAAGCCGAGGTCGCCGCCGAAAATCTCGGCGTTCTCAGCCCAGGTGATGACCGTGCGCGGGCTCATCACCGTCGAGAGATCGCCGGCGACGAAGGCGTTGCGGGTGAGATCGGCGACGCGCACCATCTTGTTGACGATGTCGCGCCCGTCCTTGCGCGCGCGATAGAACGGCGCCTTGGCGAGCACGATGTCGACTTCCTTGTCGTGCGGCAGATAATTCAGCGTGGTGACGATCGACCAGCGGTCCATCTGGCCCTGGTTGATCTGCTGGGTGCCGTGATAGAGCCCGGAAGTGTCGCCGAGGCCAATCGTGTT
>JAJYDD010000553.1 GCA_021777795.1 Pseudomonadota bacterium
CGTCTGCAAGTCCTCCGCGACATAGTGGCCGCCGTTGCGCAGGAACGGGAATAGCGAACGCAAGGACGTGATCTGGTGTTCCCACATATGCGAGCCGTCCTCGATGATGAGATCGAAGGGGCCGTAGGTTGTGGCGAGCCGGGCGAGATGCTCCAGGTTCGACTGGTCCGCAAGTTCGATTTTGATGCGGTCGCTCTCGAATTGCTTGCAATTGGGTTGAATGTCGACGCCGATGATTTTCGCCCGCGTGAAATATTCGCGCCAGGTCTTCAGAGATGCACCCTGGTAGACGCCGATCTCCAGCAAAGTGATCGGCGCGTCGCGCAGCGGCGCCATGAAGGACTCGTAAAACGAGAGATAATTGTGGTGCGAGGAGGATTTGTCGGTCCTGTACTTCAAACCGATCTCGTCGAGCGTCGCCCGCATGCCGCAGAATCCCCATGCCTCGCCGCGATAGCTTTTGCGGATTCCCCGCCCCGCGCGCAAGTGCCGGTGCGCGCATAAGCGCACACGTCCGCGCGAACTGCGGATAAGTAGAAGGAGATCAGCCGCGATTCGGAGCCTTAAGGTGAGGGAGACTGCGCTCTACATCCCGGTGAAAACCTTCCTGGAAGGCCTCGGCTACGCCTGCAAGGGCGAGATTGGCGGCTGCGATTTGGTGGCGCTGGCCGGGGAGGGCGAGCCGGTCGTCGTCATCGCGGAGCTGAAGGGCGCCTTCAACATGGAACTGGTGCTGCAAGCGGTCGATCGCGCCCGCGCCGGCGACGAAATCTGGCTCGCCGCGCGGCTGTCGCGCAAGGGACGCCATCTCGACCGGCGCTTCCGTGATCTGTGCCGGCGTCTCGGCTTCGGAATGCTCGGCGTCGACGAGGGCGGGCGCGTGGAACTGCTGCTGAGCCCCGTTGCGCTCCCGCCGCGCCGCGATCCGCGCCGCCGCTCGCGGCTGGTCGAGGAGCACCGCCGCCGGCGGGGCGACCCGCACCCCGGCGGCGGTCGCGGGACGCCGATCATGACCGCCTATCGCCAGCGCGCGCTGACGCTCGCCCATGCGATGCGCGACGGCCCGAAGCGCCCGCGCGATTTCCGCCCCGAGATCCCCGACGCCGGGGCGATCCTGCTCAACAATGTCTATGGCTGGTTCGCGGCGTCCGCGCGCGGGGTTTACGGGCTGACCGAGGCCGGCCGGGCGGCGCTGGCGCGTTGGCCGCAGAGTTCAGGCGCGCGCGACGGCGGCGAGGAAATAATTGACGGACATGTCGTTCGAGAGCCGCCAGTCGCGCCTTAAGGGATCGAACACCAGCCCGCGCCGCGTCGCGACGACGAAGCCCGCCCGGCGCAGCGCGCCGGTCAGTTCCAGCGGCGTGACGAACTGCTCCCAGTGGTGCGTGCCCTTGGGCAGCCAGCGCAGGAGATATTCCGCCCCGACGATGGCGAGCGCGAAACTCTTGGGCGTGCGGTTGAGCGTCGAAAGGCAGAGGACGCCACCGGGGGCGACCAGCGAGGCGGCGGTGGCGACGAACCCCGCGACATCCTCGACATGCTCGACCACCTCCATCGCCAGCACCGCGTCGAATTTCGCGCCCTCGGCGGCGAGATCCTCGACCGTCCCGGCGCGATAGGTCAGTTCCGCGCCCGTCGCCTCGGCGTGAGCGCGGGCGGCGGCGATGGCGGAGGGCGCGGGATCGAGGCCGGTGACGACGGCGCCGAGGCGCGACAGCGGCTCCGACAACAGGCCGGCGCCGCAGCCGACGTCGAGGATCGTGCGCCCTTCGAGCGGCGCCGGCCCCTGGGCGCGGAAGCGACGCGCCAGCGTCTCGATCAGCCAGCCGATGCGGATGGGGTTGATCTTGTGCAAGGGCGCCATCGGCCCCTCGGGATTCCACCAATCCTCAGCCAGCGCGTCGAAACGCGCGACCTCGTCGATCTTTACGCTGGCGCTGGGCATGTCGAATCCTGGACTGCGCCGGCGTTGACCGGCCTTTGGAGCGCGCTTATACGCTCGCGGCCCTTATCCCGCGAGCCGGTCTCGCCTTTTAACTCTGAGACGAAATGGCGCGTCTGGTTCTCAAATTCGGCGGCTCTAGCGTCGCCAATGTCGATCGCATCCGCAATGTCGCGCGCCATGTGAAGCGCGAGGTCGACGCCGGGCACGAGGTCGCGGTCGTGGTTTCGGCGATGTCGGGCAAGACCAACGAACTCGTCGCCTGGGTGAACGAGGCCGCGCCGCTCTACGATTCGGCCGAATATGACGCGGTGGTCGCATCGGGAGAACTCGTCACGGCGGGGCTGCTCGCCATCGTGCTGAAAAGCATGGGCATCGACGCGCGCTCGTGGGCGGGCTGGCAGATCCCGCTGATGACCGACGACGCGCACGGCGCGGCGCGCATCAGCGCGGTCGACGGATCGAAGATCATCGAGGGTTTCGGCAGCGGCCAAGTGGCGGTGGTCGCCGGCTTCCAGGGCTTGCATGCGCCGACGCAGCGCGTGACGACGCTCGGGCGCGGCGGCTCCGACACCTCCGCCGTGGCGCTCGCCGCCGCGCTGAAGGCCGACCGCTGCGACATCTATACAGACGTCGATGGCGTCTACACCACCGATCCGCGCGTGGCGCCGAAGGCGCGCCGGCTCGACAAGGTGTCGTTCGAGGAAATGCTGGAGATGGCCTCGCTAGGGGCCAAGGTGTTGCAGGTGCGTTCGGTCGAGGTGGCGATGGTGCATAAGGTTCCGACCTATGTGCGCTCCTCGTTCGACGACCCCGCCACGCCTTCGCTCGGCACGCTGATCTGCGACGAGGAGGATATTGTGGAGCAAGAGGTCGTCACCGGCATCGCCTTCTCGCGCGACGAGGCGCAGATCACCTTGCGCAAGGTGGAGGACAAGCCGGGGGTCGCGGCGGCCATCTTCGGGCCGCTGGCGGAAGCCAGCATCAATGTCGATATGATTATCCAGGTGGTGTCGGACGACGCCCGCCACACCGACATCACCTTCACCGTGCCGACCGCCGATTTCAAGCGCGCGATGGCGATTTTGGAAGGCGCGTCGGCGTCGATCGGCTATGGCGCGATCCACGGCGCGCAGG
>JAJYDD010000554.1 GCA_021777795.1 Pseudomonadota bacterium
CCCCGAGGGCGATCCGGCGCCGCTCGCCTATCTCCACGACGAAGCCGACCAGCGCGAGGGCGCGCTCGGAGTCGAACTCGAAGTGTGGCTGTCGACGCGCCAGATGCGCGAGCGCGGGTTGCCTCCGCATCGCCTGTCGCGAGGCTCGGCGCGCGATCTCTATTGGACGCCGGCGCAATTCGTCGCCCACCACGCCTCCGGCGGCTGCGACCTCAAGCCCGGCGATCTCTTCGGCAGCGGCACGATCTCGGCCCCGACGCCCGATGGCCTCGGCTCGCTGCTGGAGATCAGCCAGGGCGGCAAGATTCCGATAAATCTGCCCTCCGGCGAAGTCAGGCGCTTTCTCGAAGACGGCGACGAGGTCGCGTTCTCGGCCCACGCCCGGCGCGAGGGCTTCGCGACCATCGGCTTTGGCGAGTGTCGCGCCGTCATCGCGGCATGACGGCCGAGGCGGATATAACCGGGCGCGGCGTGCAGTCGATCGAGGTCGGCGGCCGGGTGCTGGCGGCGATGGCCACGGCGGGCCGGCCGCTGATGTTGCGCGACATCGCGCAAGCCGCCGATCTCGCCTCGGCGCAGGCGCACGCCTATCTCGTCAGCTTCCGCAAGATCGGCCTCGTCGAGCAGGCGGAGGGCTCGGCGCTGTACCAGCTCGGCCCGTTCGCGCTGCAACTGGGTCTGGCGCGGATGCGCAGCGTCGATGCGCTGCGGCTCGCCACCGTCGCCGCGCCGGCGCTGGCCGCCGAACTCGGGCTGATGGTGACGGTGACGGTCTGGGGCTCGCTCGGCGCGACGGTGGTGCAGGTCAACGAGGCCGGCGACCAGGTGCATGTCAATCTTCGCGCCGGCACGGTCTACACGCTGCTGCACACGGCGACCGGCCGCGTCTTCGCCGCCTTTCTCAGCCCCGAAATCGTCGAGGCGCATCTGGCCAAGGCGAAGGCGTTTGCGGGCCTCTTGGAGCCGGAGAACGCCGAGCCCTCCGCGACGCTATGGGCCGAGGTCGAGGAAACGCGCGCGCGCGGATATTCGCGGGCGACGGGCTCGCCGATTCCCGGCGTCAACGCGCTCGCGGCGCCGGTGTTCGACCACACCGGCGAGCTGAAGCTTGCGCTGACGGCGATCGGGCCGTCGCGGCTCGTCGATGTCTCCAAGGAGAGCGCGCAGGCGCGGCGACTGACGGCCTTCGCGCGCGACCTCTCGACGGAGCTAGGGTTTCGTGCGCCGTCCGTCAGCCTGACTATTTCGCCGCCGTCGCCTCCAGCGCGGACTGAAGCTCGACCGCGCGGCGGAACGCGCCTTCCACGGTGACGGCGAAATTGTAATGCTCGGCCGAGAACGGCAGCGGCTTGTCTGGCGCGACCGAGCGGAAGCCGACGAACACCGCCAACAGGCCGCCGCCGTCGCGGTCGAGCAGGCCGGATCCGGAGCCGCCTATCCCCGCCGCGCAATCGAACGAAAACTCGCGCGTGCCCTCGGCGCCGTTCTTGAGGTCGTCGCGCATCCGGCAATCCTGCATCGACGCCTTCTGCCCCGCCTGCCAGTCGATGGCGCCGCGGGCGACATAGAGCACCGGCGTTTGCGCGGATTCCCGGGTCTCCGGCGCCAGCGGATAGGGCTCGGCCTCGCGCACCGGGCGCGCCAGCTTCGCCACCGCCCAATCGTGCACGGCGTCTTCGTCGTAGGGATGGGTCGAGCCGGTGATGAGGCTCTTGAGTTCGATGGCGGTGGAGATTTCCTGGCCGCCGGTCTCCACGACGAAACGGCAATGCGCGCTGTCCGCGCGCAAGGCGCCGTTGTGGTCGTAGAACACATGCGCGGCGGTGGTGATGACGTCGTCGGCCACCGTCAACTGGCCGGAGCCATGCGAGGCCCCGCAATGGACGATGCCGGTGCCCGCGTAACGGCGGCGCAGGGCGGCGGGGTCGAGCCGGCGTTCAATGGCGAAAGTCTCGATCGTCGCGCGCGCGTCCGCGCCGAAGACGACGACCGGAGTCGCCAGGGATGGCGGCGTTAAAGTCTCGGCCTCGAACCCGGCGCCCTTTGACAGCCCGCCGATGAAAAGACACAAGCCCCAAGCAGCAACTTTGCCCAACGCGCCGACTTTGGCCGCTTTCATGTTCGACCCCCCAGACGCGGTCTTCTAGCCGGTCTGTTCGGGAGCCATTCATAAAGGTTACGGAGTGGTTAACGCAACCGTGAACAATCGATACGCCGCCCTTCTCGCCGAGGGCGCGCTCGAACCCGACTCCGCCCAGGCCGAACTCGTCGCCCGACTCGATCGCTTGGCGGCGGAATTGAACGGTTATCGCCTGCCGGGGCGCACGGGCCGGCTCGGCCGGCTGTTCGGGGCGCGGCCGGCGCCGATCCCGCGCGGCCTTTACATTCACGGCGAGGTCGGGCGCGGCAAGACGATGCTGATGGACCTGTTCTTCGCCGCCGCCGAGGCGCCGCGCAAGCGGCGCGCGCATTTCCACGCCTTCATGGCCGACGTCCACGCCCGCGTCCACGCCTGGCGGCAGGCCAAGAAGCGCGGCGAGGCGGTGGGCGACGATCCCATCGCGCCGCTCGCGGCCGCCCTCGCCGACGAGGCGGCGCTGCTGTGCTTCGACGAATTCGCGGTGCGCGACATCGCCGACGCGATGATTCTTGGGCGGCTGTTTTCGGCGCTGTTCGGGCTCGGCGTCGTGGTGGTGGCGACTTCCAATGTCGCGCCCGCCGATCTCTACAAGGACGGGCTCAACCGCGCGCTGTTCTTGCCCTTCCTCGATCTGCTCGCCGAGCGCATGGAGATCGTCGCGCTCGACGCGCGGACTGATTACCGGCTGCAAAAGCTCGCTCTCGCGCCGGTCTATTACAGCCCCGCTGACGCTGCGGCCGATGAGGCGATGGATGCGGCCTTTCGCCGCCTGACCGGCCGGCGGCGCGGCGAGCCGGCCGAGGTCGCCCGGCTCGGGCGCGCCATCGCGGTTCCGCAGGCGGCGGGCGGCGTCGCCCGCTTCGGCTTCGACGATCTCTGCCGCAAGCCGCTCAGCGCCGGCGATTACGTGGCGCTGGCGAGCCGGTTC
>JAJYDD010000044.1 GCA_021777795.1 Pseudomonadota bacterium
ATTAGGATCGGACTCCGGCGCCTCGTGTGGCTTGCGCGCGCCGCTCGCCAGCGCGAACAGATCCTTGAAGCCGCCGATCACGCCGTGACGCAGGAACGTCACCAGCAACACGAACACCACGCCGAGCAGCAGCTTCCAGGCCGCGCCCAGGTGCAGCGTGTTCTGGAAGAAATCGCTGAGATAGAGCCAGATCGCCGCGCCGACCAGCGGGCCGAACAACGTGCCCGCGCCGCCGATGGCGGTCTGCATGACAAGCTGGCCGGAGGTGTCGAACATGAAGGCGTCGGGCGGCATGAAGCCCTGCATGACGCCGAGCAACCCGCCGGCAAAACCCGCATAGGCCGCGGCGATCACGAAGGCCATCCGCTTGTAGGCCTGGATGTTGTGGCCGAGCGCGGCCGCGCGCAGGGGATTGTCGCGGATGGCGAGCAAAATCGCGCCGACCGGCGAATGAACGATGCGGCGCGCGATGACCAGGCCGATAAAGAACCAGAACGCCAGATAGACGTACATCGACGCATCAGTGTCGAAGCGGAACTTGTGCGCCCCAATGTCGAAGCCCGGCGTCGGCACGCCGGGCAGCCCGTTCTCGCCGCCGGTGTAGTCGGAAAGCGGGCTGAACTCGACGAAGAAGAACACCTCGGCGATCGCCACCGTTATCATCGCGAAATAGATGCCGGTGCGGCGCAGCGCGATGAGGCCGATGATATAGCCCACGACCGCAGCGACCGCGGCGCCGATGAAGATGGCCGCTGTCACATAGGGGAAATTCATCTGCGTCGTCAGATAGGCGGCGACCATGCCGCCCGTGCCGAAGAACGCTGACTGGCCGAACGACAGCAGCCCCGTATAGCCGAACAGGATATCGAAGCCGAGGCCGAACAGGCCCCAGATCAGGATGCGGTTGATCGTCGTCGGCGCGAAGCCGAGATGCGGCAGGATATAGGGCGCGGCGACGAGGCCGACCGCCGTGAGGCCTTCAACGAGGAAGCGGGGCGTTTTGCGCATGGGGCTCACTCGCGTCCCGCCGCGCCGAGAAGCCCATAAGGCCGCAGCACCAGGACCAGCGTCATCGCCACGAACAGCATCACGTAACTGTAACCCGGGTTGAACATGGAGGTGATGCTGATGATCTCACCGGCGATGAGGCCGCCCAGCACCGCGCCGGGAAACGACCCAACGCCGCCGATGACGACCACCACGAAGGTCTGCACCAGGATCGATTCCCCGACATCGGGCGCGATCGAGACCACCGGCGCATTGACGATGCCGGCAAAGCCCGCCGCCATCGAGCCGATGCCGAACACCAGCATGAAGATCTTGTAGACGTCGATGCCCAGCGCATCGACCATGCCAGAATCCTCGATGCCGGCGCGCACGATCATGCCGATGCGGGTGCGATAGAGCACGATGTAGAGCGCGATCAGCGCCACCGCGACGATGCCGAGCAGCGCTAGCCGATAGGTCGGATACATCATGAAGCCGATCGGCGTGATGCCGACAAGGGCAGCCGGCGGCGGCATGGTTTTCGACAGCGAGCCGAACCAGAACCGCACCGCCTCGACGATGACGATGCCGAGACCGAAGGTGACCAGCAACTGATCCTCGGGCGGGCGCGAATAGAACTGGCGGATGATGACGCGCTCGATCAGTATGCCCACGAGCATGACGAACAGCGAGCCGACGACGACGGCGGCGACGAACGAGCCGGTATAGCTGTAGGCGACCCAGCCGGCGTAGCCGCCGAGCATGAACAGCGCGCCATGCGCGAGATTGAGCACGCCGAGCGTGCCGTAGATGATCGTCAACCCCGAGGAGATCAGCGCGAGCAGCGCGCCGAGCACCAGGCCGTTGAAGAATTGCGATACGAAATTTGGCCAGTTAACCACAGGCTCGCCCGCTTGAATGTCGGCGTTGAACGTCGGCGGGCCCCCGCCTCAAGCCAATAGCCTCCGCGCGCCCACGGCGCGCAGAGGCGATGAACTCAGGTGTAATCGCCGAGCTTGCAGCCGAAGGCGTCGGGCTTCTGCATGAGCCCTTCTCCCGGCACGACGTCGAGCACTTCCCAATAGTCGTCCTTGCTCTTCATGTCCTTGGGCGCCTTGCCCCTGACGATTACGACGGGGCGGACAAGCTGGTGGTCGGCGGCGCGGAAATAGACCTCGCCGACGGTGGAATCGAACTTCTCGCCCTTCTCATATTCCTTGATGACGGTCGGCGGATAGAAGGTGCCGGCGCTGGAGACCATGCGCGCCCAGATGGCGAATTGCATGTAGCCGTTGTTGGCGGTCCATTCCGGCCGGTAGCCGAATTTCTTCTGGAATTCGGCGACGAACATCTTGGCCAGCGGATATTTGTCCTCCAGCGTCCACCAGAAGTCGGTCGCGGCATAGACGCCCTCGGTCAATTCCGGCGTGACTTCCTTGGCCAGGAACGGGACCTGATAGGGAATCACCATCTTCATCTTCGGCGTCAGGCCGAACTGCTTGGCCTGCTGGACCGACAGCACCGCGTCCCGGCCCCAGTTGACGTTGATGATAACGTCGGCGCCGGAATTGGCGATATTGGTCAGATATTGGCTGAAGTCCTGGGTGCCGAGCGGCGACACCTGATTGGTGACCATCGTCCAGCCGCCGTTCTTGGTCAGATAGTCGTTGACCGACTTGGTGACGGTGTGGCCGTAGGTGTAGTCCGGCGTCATGAACGCCGCCTTCTTGCCCTTGCCATAGGCCTTCAGCAGCACCGGACCGATGGCGTTGGCCGCCGTCTCGCCGTAGAAACACTGGCGGAACGAATAGCGCGCGCAATCCTTGCCGGTGGTGTCGTTGGAGCCGGAAATGCCGGTGAGATAGAGAATCTTCTCGCGCTGCGCGAATTTGTTGAGCGCCACCGCCACCGCCGACGAAGTCGCGCCGGTCATGACGACGACCTTGTTCTCGTTGATGAAGGTCTGCTGCTCCTGCACCGCGTTGTTGGGCTTGGCGGCGGAATCGGCGACCACCAGCTTGACCTGCTTGCCGAGCAGACCCTTGGTGAGCTTGGGCGCGATCTTCTTCATGAGATCGTGGCCGGAGTTGATGTGCTCGACGGCCAGTTGGATGCCCTTGAGTTCGTCCTCGCCCTGCACGGCGTAAGCGCCGGTGCGCGGCACCGAGGCGCCGATGGTGACGGAGTCCCCTTGCGAACCCGCCGGCCAAGTGCCCATCGCCGGTTCGTCGGCGAAGCCGGGCGCGATCCAGCCCATCGGCAGAACGGCGCCGCCGATCAATCCGGCCCCGCTTCGCAACAGAGTGCGGCGTGAGACCCCGCCCTTCAAGACGTCAAAAGGCATCGCGTTTCCTCCTGTATCGACCGGCTTTTATCCAGTCCGCCATGCGGCGACCGCATGGTCTCGTTTCTCGCAGCCTATCAGCCGCCCAGCCCCGGGTCCGCTTTCGCGGCGTGCGGCAAAGGACGTCACAATATAGCCGCAGTCGCAACCGCGGCCATTGAACAATCGTCTAATTCGTCCTCACGAAAACGTGAGCGGCGACCTACGCCTCGACCGAGGCCTTGGAACGCTCGGCGCGCTTGCGGTCGTTGGGGTCGAGCAGCGCCTTGCGCAGACGGATCGACTTCGGCGTCACCTCGACCAGTTCGTCGTCCTGGATATAGGCCAGCGCCTTTTCCAGCGTCATCTGCATCGGCGGCGTCAGGCGCACCGCCTCGTCCTTGGAATGGGTGCGGATGTTGGTGAGTTTCTTGCCCTTCAGCACGTTGACTTCGAGGTCGTTGTCGCGCGTGTGCTGGCCGACGATCATGCCCTGATAGACCTTCCAGCCGGGCTCGATCATCATCGGGCCGCGATCTTCGAGGTTCCACATGGCGTAGGCCACCGCTTCGCCCGCCTCGTTGGAGATCAGCACGCCGTTGCGACGGCCGGCGATATCGCCCTTCCATTGGCCCCAGTTGTGGAAGATGCGATTCATGATCGCGGTGCCGCGCGTGTCGGTGAGCAATTCTCCGAGATAGCCGATGAGGCCGCGCGTCGGGGCGAGAAACACGAGGCGCAGGCGGCCGCCGCCGCTGGGCCTCATCTCGATCATCTCGCCCTTGCGCTCGCTCATCTTCTGCACGACGACGCCCGAGTGCTCCTCGTCGACGTCGATGACGACCTCCTCGATCGGCTCCAGGATCTCGCCGTTTTCGTCGCGCTTGAACAATACCTTGGGCCGCGACACGCCGAGTTCGAAACCCTCGCGGCGCATCACCTCGATCAGGATGGCGAGTTGCAGTTCGCCGCGCCCCGATACGATGTAGGCGTCCGAGTTCGGCGCCGCCTCGACCTTCAGCGCGACATTGCCCTCCGCCTCCTTGAACAGGCGGTCGCGGATGACGCGGCTCGTCACCTTGTCGCCTTCCGTGCCAGCCAGCGGGCTGTCGTTGACCGAGAAGGTCATCGACAGCGTCGGCGGGTCGACCGGCTGCGCCTGAAGGGGCTCGACCTCTTCGGGCGCGCAAAGCGTGTCGGCGACGTTGAACTTGGGCAGACCGGCGATGGCTACGATGTCGCCCGCCATCGCTTCATCGACCGGCGTGCGCTCGATGCCCCGAAAAGCGAGGATTTTGCTGACGCGGCCGGTCTCGACGAGATTGCCTTCGCGGTCCATCACCTTGACCGGGGTGTTGGCCTTGATGGAGCCGGAGAACACGCGCCCGGTGACGATGCGGCCGAGATAGGGGTTCGCCTCCAAGAGGGTGCCGAGCATACGGAAGCCGCCGGCGCCGACCTTCGGCGGCTCGACGTGCTTCAACACGAGATCGAACAGAGCCGCCATATCCTGCTTCGGCTCGTCGGGCTTATCGGACATCCAGCCCTGCTTGGCCGACCCGTAAATGATGGGGAAATCGAGCTGCTCGTCGGTGGCGTCGAGGGCTGCGAACAGGTCGAAGCACTCGTTCACCACCTCATTGATCCGCGCGTCCGGCTTATCGACCTTGTTGACGCAGACGATCGGCTTCAGGCCGATCTTGAGCGCCTTGCCGACGACGAACTTCGTCTGCGGCATCGGGCCCTCGGAAGCGTCGACCAGGACGATCGCGCCATCGACCATCGACAGGATGCGTTCGACCTCGCCGCCGAAATCGGCGTGGCCGGGGGTATCGACGATATTGACGCGGATGTCCTTCCACAGCACCGAGGTCGCCTTGGCGAGAATGGTGATGCCGCGTTCTTTTTCGAGATCGTTGGAATCCATCACGCGCTCGGCGACGCGCTGGTTATCTCGGAAGGCGCCCGACTGCTGGAGCAGGCGATCGACCAGCGTGGTCTTGCCGTGGTCGACGTGGGCGATGATGGCGATGTTGCGCAGTTTCATGGAAGGCTTTCGAAAACCAGCGGATGCTGTCGAACGGCGACCCCGAAGCGTGACGGAGGGCCGACGACTGCTCCAGCCGTCCGGGAGCGACGACAATTGTGCGCCGCAATACACGAAGGGTCGCGACAAGGAAAGCGCCTTCCCCACGCCGTCGGCCCCCTCGGGTCCTAGGACCCGAGGGGGCCATATGGCCTAATTGCCTCGCGCCGGGGGCGGGCCTAAGTTAACGGCGACTTGGAGACGCGGGGAGGACAGGGCGTTGTCATACGCGACCGACTATACGACCCTGCTGACCGGCTCCTACTGGAGCGGCGCGCAAGTCACCGGCCAGCCCGTCATCCTGACTTATTCTTTCCTGGCGACGAAACCTTCCGCCGATCCGCACGGGCTCGGCGCGACGCTCGACACGTTCAGCGCTTTCACCGCGGACCAGCAGGCGCAGACCCAGCAGGCGCTGGCGCGCTGGTCCTCGGTGTCGGGCGTCATTTTCGAGCAGGTCGCGCCGGGCAAGGGCGACATCAATTTCGCCGCCTATGATCTGGGGTCGAGCGGGCCCGGCGGCGAAGGCTTCTACCCCTGGGGCAACTGGAACTATTCCACCGAGACCTCGACCACGATCCAATTCGGCGCCGACATCCAGGCCAACGGCTATGGCGACGTGCTGATGAACACCGCCGACGAGAGCAACGGCCTGTTCGCCTATCCCACGTTGCTGCACGAGATCGGCCACGCGCTCGGCCTCAAGCATCCCACCGACGCCTGGACGCTCTATCCCTTCGGGACCGCCTATAATCAGTGGAACGTCGACGACGCCTACAACCCCAATTTCTCGATCATGTCGGCGGGCGGCTACAATTCGACGCTGACGGACATCACCAGCGACGACATGCTGGCGATCCAATCGATCTACGGAACGGCCGCCCAGCAAGCCGAACAATTCGCCTCCTGGAGTTGGAACGCCGCGGCCGACACCCTGACCGCCACGCTGAAGAACGGCGGCCAGACGGTGCGCGGCGTCAGCACCTCCAACAAGGTCAGGGGCGGAACCGGAAACGATACGATTTATGCGATCGGCCAGGACGTGAACTACATCTATAGCGGCGCTGGCGACGATACGCTGGTCGGCGGCTCCGGCGTCAATTATCTCGATGGGGGGTCCGGCGCCGATACGCTGAACGGCTGGTTCAGCCCCAACACTTACGCCTCCTATGCCGACGCGCGGCTGGGCGTCACCGTCAACGTGCTCAATCCCAGCCTCAACACTGGCGACGCCGCGGGCGACGTCTATCTCGACATCCGCAGGGTTATCGGCTCGAATTACGCCGATACGATCACGGCCGACAATTCCGGCGACGCAATCTACGGCGGCGCCGGCAACGACACGATAACAGGGGGAACCGGCGTCGATTATCTCTACGGACAGGCCGGCGACGACACGCTGATCGCGGGGACCGGAACGAGCTATCTCGATGGCGGCGCCGGGGCCGACAGGCTGATCGGTTCAGCGGGGCACGCCATCTACGCCGCCTATTCCGACGCGGCGGCCGGCGTCACCGTCAACCTCATAAATCCCGGCGCCAACACCGGCGACGCCGCCGGCGACAGCTACGTCAATATCCATGACGTCAATGGCTCGAACTACGCCGATACGATCACGGCCGACAATTCCGGCGACATGATCTACGGCGGCGCCGGCAACGACACGATAACAGGGGGAACCGGCGTCGATCGTCTCTACGGACAGGCCGGCGACGACACGCTGATCGCGGGGACCGGAACGAGCTATCTCGACGGCGGCGCCGGGGCCGACAAGCTGATCGGTTCAGCAGGTCACGCCAGCTACGCCGCCTATTTCGACGCGACCGCCGGCGTCACCGTTAACCTCATAAATCCCGGCGCCAATACCGGCAACGCCGCCGGCGACAGCTACGTCAATATCCATGACGTCTATGGCTCGAACTACGCCGATACGATCACGGGCGACAATTCCGGCGATTTGATCTGCGGCGGAGCCGGCAACGACACGATAACAGGCGGCGCCGGCGTCGATCATCTCTACGGACAGGCCGGCGACGACACGCTGATCGCGGGGACCGGAGCGAGCTATCTCGACGGCGGCGCCGGGGCCGACAAGCTGATCGGTTCAGCCGGTCACGCCAGCTACGCGGCCTATTTCGACGCGACCGCCGGCGTCGTCGTCAACCTCATAGATCCCAGCGCCAATACCGGCGACGCCGCCGGCGACAGCTACGTCAATATCCATGACGTCTATGGCTCGAACTACGCCGATACGATCACCGCCGACAATTCCGGCGATTCGATCTGCGGCGGCGCCGGCAATGACACGATCACAGGCGGCGCCGGCGCCGACATACTGGTCGGCGGCCTCGGCGCCGACGTCCTCACAGGCGGTGGCGGCGCCAACCAGTTCCGTTACTTCGCGCCGAGCGAGGGTGGCGACACGATCACCGATTTCAACGCCGCGCAGGGCGATGCGCTCTCCATTTCGCACACCGGCTTCGGCGGCGGCCTCGTCGTCGGCGCTCTCGGCGCCTCGCATTTCGCCGACGGCGCCGCCAATGCCGCCACCGGCCAGTTCATCTGGGTCGCCTCCAGCCACGACCTCTATTGGGATTCGGACGGAACCGGCTCGGCTTCGGCCACGCTGGTCGCGACCTTACAGGGTGTGACGACGCTCACGGCCAGCAGCATAAGGGTGTTCTGAGGCTCACTCCCACAACACCGGCGCGATCGAGGCGACGAGCAGCGTCGCCATCGTCCAGTTGAACGCCCGGGCGCGGCGGGGATCGGCCAGGAAGCGGCGCATCGCCGCGCCGAACAACACCCAGACGCCGCTGCATGGCAGGCTGACGACGAGACAGGTCAGCGCCACCACGGCGACGCGGGTCGCATAGCTCGCGCTCACCGCGTAGGCGGTCAGCGCGCTGACCGCCATCACCCAGCCCTTGGGGTTGATCCACTGGAACGCCGCCGCGCCCAGCGCCCCGAGCGGCCGCCCGGCTACGACCCCGTCTTTCACCGCCCCCGAGGTCGCGATGCGCCAGGCGAGCCAGAGGAGATAGGCCGCGCCCGCCCAGCGCATGAACGGCAAAGCCCAGGGCGCGAGGCGGAAAATCGCATCGAGCCCGAGGCCGACCAGCGCCACCATGAGCGCGAAGCCGACGACGACGCCGCAGAGATGCGGCAGAGTGCGGCGAACGCCGTAATTCACCCCCGAGGCCATCAACATCATATTGTTGGGGCCCGGCGTCACCCCGGCGACGACGCAGAACATCACCAGGGCGAGGAAGACGTCGGGACGCATGGCGGGATCGCTCTTGTAGACAGGCGCGCCTTCTTTAGCCGGTTTACGCCTCAGCGCGAGCCCAGCTTGACGCGCTGGCGGACGCATGCTCGACATTGGCGAGCACGAAGGGGAGGATCCACCATGCTTTCGCGACGCGGATTCGTCAGTTGCGCGCTTTGCGCCATCGCGGGGTTCAGCGCCTCGGACGCCGGCGCGGCGACCGGGCTCAAGCGCACGATTCTCAGCCGCGTCGACGGGCCGGCGGCGGGCTACGAGACCATCGAGGCGCGCATCGAAATTCCCGCCGACAGCCTCATCGCCCGCCACACCCATTTCGGCGTCGAGACCAGCTATGTGCTCGAAGGCTCTGTCATGCTCGACGTCCAGGGCGTCGGCCCCAAGACCTATTCCGCCGGCGACGGGTTCCAGGTGCCGACGCACGTGCCGCACGGCGGCAAGTGCGGCGACAAGCCGGCCGTGCTGGTCGGCGTCTATGTCGTCGAAAAGGGCAAGCCGTTGGCGACGCCGGCATGAGCGAGATCCTCGACGACGCCAATGCGAAACAGTCCGCCTATTGGAATGGCGAGGCCGGCCGCCGCTGGACCGCCGTGCAGGAAAGCCAGGACCGCCTGCTCGGCGGGATCTCGTCGGCTTTGTTCGAGGCCGCGGCGCCTGAGCCCGGCGAGGCGGTGATCGACGTCGGCTGCGGCGCCGGCGACACGACCTTGCGCGCCGCCGCGCTGACCGGCCGCGCGCTCGGCGTCGACATGTCCGAGCCCATGCTGGCGCGCGCCCGCGAGCGCGCGGCCGAGGCTGGATCGCCGGCGCGTTTCGCCCTGGCCGACGCGACGCTCTATGATTTCTCCGCCGAGGCCGCCGATCTCATGATTTCGCGCTTCGGCGTGATGTTCTTTGCGGAACCGGCGCGCAGCTTCGCCAATCTCCGGCGCGGGCTGAAGGCCGGCGCCAGGCTCGCCTTCGCCGCCTGGCGCCATCCCGATCGCAATCCCTGGCTGATGGTCCCCTACACCGCCGCGCTGAAGCGCCTGCCGCCGCAGCCGCCGCTGCCGTTCGACCAGCCGGGCCCGTTCGCATTCCACGACGATGCGCGAGTGCGCGACATTCTGGAGACGGCCGGCTTCTCCGACGTCGCCTTCACGACTTGCGAGGTCGAACTCGACATCGCCGACGGGAAGGGCCTGGAGGAGGCCGTCGACAAGGCGCTGACGCTGGGCCCCACCAGCCGCGCGCTCTCCGACCAGCCCGAGGCGGTGCGCGCGGAGGTGCGCGAGGAGATCCGCGCGACTCTCGCCGGGCGTCTCAACGCCGGCAAGGTCGCGCTCGGCGGAACGGCCTGGATCGTGCGCGCCCGGGCGTAAGTCCTCATAGGTCGAAGCGCATCTTGGCGAAGGCGCCGCTCAGCAGCAGCATCGGCATCGCCGCCAGCATCATCCCCATCGACAGGAACGGCTCCAACGCCAAATTGGCGCCGCCGCGGAAGAAGAGGTCGCGCACGAGCACGGCGGCGACGAAAGCAGTCATGACCAAGAGCGCGTTGAACAGCGGGCCGAAGCCGGTCTCCTGCAAGACGGCGTTGGTTATGCCGCCTAGGATCAAACAGACGAGCGTGAACAAGATCCAGAACTCGAAGCGTTCGGCGCCGCGCAGACCAAGCACGATCCGCGAGATCGGCTTCAGGCGCAGTTCGCCGTGCTCCATCTCCGTCCATTGGAAATCGTCGTCCCACGGTTCGGCGTCGACGTCGATGCCCCGGAGCAGGTCGCGCTCGATGCTCTGCACCGCCGCCACCGCGCGCGGATCGGCCTTTCCGAGCTTGACCCGGCCACGCTCCTTGTGGATGGCGGCGGCCGCGCCCTCGGCGAGCGTCGGATCCGCCTTGGCGCCGGCGCCGGGAAGGGCGCCGGTGAGAACGCGGTCAACTCCGCTGGCCGCGGCCCCGCCGTGATCGCCGCCGGCGGCGTCCTCGGCCGCCTTCAGCGCCGGATCGGCTTTCGCGGTTTTCTCCACCGTTCCCGCCCGGCCGAGCAGCGCGCGGAACGTCTCCCCTGCCCTCACCTCGACCGTCTGGCGCGTCGCCAGATCCGTCGCCAGGACAAGCCCGCTGCGCACGGAGACCACGGCGCCGCTGGAATCGGCGACGACGCCGAATTCCGCGCCTTTGACGTTGAGTTCGGCGGCCGAGGTCATGACGATGAAACGCTCGCCCTGAGCTTCGCGCTCGACCACGCCGATCGCAGCGTCGAAAACGCGCACCAGCGTGCGCGCGCCGTCGCCCTCAATGTCAAACTTGGCCAAGGGAGCGACGCTCAAAATGTTGTCGTCGCGCCCGATCAGCAGACGGCTGCCGGTCTCGGTGCGCATCACCCCGCCTTTGGGCGCCGGGTCGCCGACCCGCAACGCCGTCCACTCACCATCGGTGAAGGCGCGCGCGGCCCCTTGCAGGAAAACCACGCTCCAGTCGTGCGCCAATGCCGCCCCGCCGCTGAGCGCCAGCACAAATAACGCCGCCAATATTCTGAGCCTAAACATGGCCAGCCTCGCAATTCTCGCCAACGCGCGATCCTGCAAAGGCTATCGGCGGGGCGGCGGGGCGGCAACGACAAGGTTAAATTAGCGTAAACCAACTTGGTAAAGAGCGATCATTTCGCCCCGGCGATCTCCGCCGCCAGCGTCGCCAGCCGCTCGGCGGCGTCGACGACGCCGACGCGCCGCGCCGCGGCGGCTTTGAGATCGAGGGCTTCCGGGTCGGCGAGCGCCGCCCGCCAGGTCGCGGCCAGCCGCTCGGGGCTGAAGTCGCTCTGCCGGATCACCGTCGCCGCGCCGTCGCGGGCGAGCAGCGCGGCGTTGGCCGCCTGATCCTGATCGAGCGCATGCGGATAGGGCACCAGGATCGACGGACGGCCGATCACCGCCAATTCGCTCACCGTCGAGGCGCCGGCGCGCGCCACGACGAGATGGGCGGCGGCGATGCGGGCCGGCAGGTCTGGGAAGAACTCGGCGATCTCGGCGTGAAAGCCGAGCTTGGCGCAATCGGCGCTCGCTTGCGCCCGGTCCTCGCCGCGCGCCTGGAGCGTGAGAACGATCCGGGTGCGCTCCTCTGGGCTCAGCTTGGCGAGCGCCGCCGGCACGACCTCGGACATGACGCGCGCGCCCTGCGAGCCGCCGGTGACGAGCACGCGCAGCTTGCCGTCGGCGAAATCGGGATAGGGCGTCTCGGCCGCCTTCAGCACCGCCGGGCGCACCGGATTGCCGGTGTATCTGAGCTTCGCCCGCAAGCCCGGCGCGACGCCGCCGGGCTCGGGAAAGCCGCAGGCGATGCAGGTGACGCGGCGGCTGAGAAAACGGTTGGCGCGGCCAAGCACGGCGTTCTGCTCATGCAGGATCGTGGGGACGCCGAGGAGCGAGGCCGCAAACAACGGCGGCACGGTGGGATAGCCGCCAAAGCCGATCACCGCCGCCGGTTTCAGCCGCATCAGCAGCCTGAGCGCGGAGACGACGCCGAGGCCCAGCATCGCTGTCGCCTGCGCCTTGGCGATCATGCCGGCGCGCGTCGGCGTCGCGGAGGGGATCTGATAGACGCGCCGGGCGGGGAAATCGCCGCCATATTTCAGCGCGCGGTCGTCGGTGGCGAGATCGACCTCGACGCCGCGCGCTTTCAGGGCCGTGGCCAGAGCGGCGGCCGGGAACAGATGGCCGCCCGTGCCGCCGGCCGCCAGAAGGACGTTCATGCCCGGTCCAGCACGCTCGGCGTCGCCAGATTGCGGCGGGTCAGCGCGATCAGGAAACCCATGCCGATCGCCAGCGCCAGTTCCGAGGAGCCGCCATAGGAGATGAACGGCAGCGTCATGCCCTTAGCGGGGATGGCGCGCAGGTTGACGGCCATGTTGATCCAGCTCTGCACGCCGAACATGATCGTCAGCCCCGCCGCCGCCGAGCGGCTGAACGGATCGCAGTTGCGGCTGGCCAGCCACAAGCCGCGCATGACGACGAAGCCGAAGATGGCGATGAGCCCGAGGCAGGCGATGATGCCGAATTCCTCGCCCGCGACCGCGAACACGAAATCGGTGTGGGCGTCGGGCAGGATGCGCTTGAACAGCCCTTCCCCCGGCCCACGTCCAAACCAGCCGCCGGAAAGAATCGCCTGCAAGGCGGTGTCGACCTGGAACGTGTCGCTGACGCCGCCAGCCACCGTATCCGGGTTAAGGAAGTGCTGGATGCGATCGTGGACATGCGGCGAGAACTCATAGGCCAGCAAGCCGCCGAAGGCGCCGACGCCGCCAAGCCCGAGCACCCAGAACCAGTGCAGACCCGCCATGAAGAACAGGGCGCCCCAGACCACCGAGATCAGCATGGTCTGGCCGAAATCGGGCTCCAGGATCAGCGGTACGATGGTCAGCGGCAGCAGCAGGAAGGCGAAGGCGCGCGACAGCCCCTTCGGCGCGCCGGCCCTGCCGCCCTCGGTGAAAGCCCAGGCGGCCAGAACCACAAAGGCCGGCTTGATGAACTCCGAGGGCTGAACGCCCGCGATCCAGCGCCGCGAGCCCTTCACCTCGACGCCGAACATCAACGCCGCGACGATGAGCGCCAGCGACACCGCATAAAGCAGCAGCGCGGCGCGCCGGGCGTGGCGCGGCGACAGGAACGAGGTCGCCGCCAGGATCGCGGCGCAGGGGATCAGCAGCGCCGTCTGACGGTTGACAAAATGGAAGGGATCGAGCCCGATGCGCTCGGCGACGGCGGGGCTGGCGGCCAAAGCCATCACCACGCCGATCGCCATCAAGGCGCCGAAGGCGCCGAGCAGCCAGGGATCGACGGTGCGTAGCCAATCGGCGACGGGTCCGCGTTCGGTGCGAGCGACCATGTCTCAAGTCCCCGGAAGTTGTGCGACGGCGTGGCGGAACGCCTCGCCGCGCGTCTCGAAATTGGCGAACTGATCGTAGGAGGCGCAAGCCGGCGACAGCAGCACGACCGGCTCGGCCGCCCCGCTTTGCGCCGCATCGCGCGCGGCGGCGGCGACGGCCTTGTCGAGCGTCCCGCAAAGCTCGCAGTTCACGGCGCCTTCGAGCGTCTTGGCGAAATCCTCGCTGGAAGCGCCGATCAGATAGGCTTTGCGCACCCGCGCGAACAACGGCCGCAGCGGCTCTATGCCGCCCTCCTTGGCCTTGCCGCCCGCGATCCAGAAGATGTCGCGGAAGGAGAGCAGCGCCTTTTCCGCCGCATCGGCGTTAGTGGCCTTGCTGTCGTTGACGAACAGCGTCGCGCCGATGCGCCTTATCTGCTCCATGCGATGCGCGAGGCCGGGAAAGCTCGCCAGGCCCTTGGCGATGGCCTCGACGCTCAGGCCTTGCGCGCGGCAGGCCGCAAAAGCGAAGGCGGCGTTCTGGCCGTTGTGGGCGCCGCGCAAAGCCGGGGCGATCCGCAGGTCGATCAGCGGTTCGGCCTCGCCTTTCACAAACAGGCGATGATCGTCGACGAATACGTCGGCCGCGTCGGACCTTGCGGCCGATAGACCGAGGGCCTTGGCGCCGAGCCGGGCGTGGATGGCGCGGCAATAGTCGTCGTCGAGCCCGACCAGCGCGAGGTCGGAGGCCGCGACGAGGCGCTCCTTGATCGCCGCGTAATTCTCCATCGTCCCGTGGCGGTCGAGATGGTCGGGCGTCAGGTTGAGGAGCAGGCCGACACTCGGCTTCAGCGACGGCGCAAGGTCAATCTGGAATGTAGAACATTCAAGCACATGAGTGCGACTTTCTGACACTGGCGGCAAGTCGAGGACAGGCACGCCGATGTTGCCGCCGAGCGCGACCTCGCGGCCGGCCTCGCGCAGGATATGGGCGATGAGCGCCGTCGTCGTCGATTTGCCATTGGTGCCGGTGATGGCGACGAGCGGCGCCGAGGGCGCGTGGGCGGCGCGTTCTCTGGAGAAAAGTTCAATGTCTCCAATGACTTCCACGCCATTCGCGTGCGCGCGCGCGGCCGTCCAATGCGGCTTGGGGTGCGTCAGCGGCACGCCGGGCGACAGGATGAGCGCGGCGAAGCCGAGCCAATCGGCGTCGGC
>JAJYDD010000045.1 GCA_021777795.1 Pseudomonadota bacterium
ACGCCGGCCAGCGCCAGTTCGCCGGCGAGGCCGTTGAGTTCCTCGCCGTCCTCTTCCATCGCATCGCCGACGCAGACCAGCGCGCCGACGCGCGCCGCCCGGGCCTCGTCGCGCGCATGGGCGAGCGTGCGCCGCCATTGCGTTATGCCGCCGCGCACCGAAATGCCGCGCATCAGGTCGGCGAGGCCCTGCCCTTGCGAGACGAATCGCGACGAGCGGCATTCGCCCTGGCCGCGGAAAAACACCAGTTGCACATCGAGCCCGCCGATTTCGGCCGCCGCCTCGAACATGCGCCCTTGCAGGCCCAGCGCCATATCCCAAGTCGGCTGCCGGCTCATGGTAGCGTCGAGCGCGAAGATGAGCCGGCCGCGCGCCACGCCGGGGACCGGGACACGCCGCGCTTCCGCGAGGAAGTCGGCGATCTCCGTCGACGTGCTTTGGGGGGTCAGCGATCCGGCCATGACAAAACTCCAAGCTGCGCATTTTGGGTCTAAGCCCGCCAAACGCAAGCGCCGGGTTGACCCGCGCCCGGCCGGGCGGCAGGACTGCCCCGTTCAAAACGAGGAAACGTCATGATTAGGGTCGTCGCCATCATCACCGCTCAGCCCGGCCGCCGCGAGGAAGTGCTCGCCTTGTTTCGCGCCAACATGCCCAACGTCCACGCCGAGGCCGGCTGCATCGAGTACCAGCCCTTCGTCGACGCTGACGGCTTCGCCGGCTTCCAGGCGGCCATCGGCCCCGACGCCTTCGTCGTGCTGGAGACGTGGGAGAGCGCCGAGGCCTTGAAGGCGCACGCCGCCGCGCCGCACATGGCCGCTTACGCCAAGGCCTCCAAGCCGCTCCTCGCGGAAAGAAAAATTCATGTCTTTGCGCCGGCGTAAGGAGCTAGTCTCGGGCGTTCGTTAGCGGGAAGCGCCGCCGAGGGGGTGGCGCAGCAGCGATAGAGACCTCACGCCCATGAAATCCCTGTACCTCGTCCTCGGCGCGCTCTGCCTCGCCGGGGCCGCGCAGGCTAGTCCCTGCGGCAATCAGATCGCGGCGCTCGAAGCGCAGCACAAATCCGGCCCCGCGCCGGGCGGCGGATCGGCCAGCGAAAGCGTCGATGCGATGCTGCACCATCAGCCGACCGCCTCGGCGGTCGGTGGCGCGGGCGCGGCGGCCGATTCCGCCGATTCGAAACGCGCCGACCGCGACGCCCATTTCGAGGTCGAGATCGAGCAGGCCAAAGCGGCGGAAGATTCCGGCGACGTCGCCGGCTGCGAGGCCGCCATCGCCGAGGCGCGCAAGGCGCTCGGGCGCTGAGACGCTACTTCTCCGGCGCGATGGGCACGCAATCGCGCCGGCCAGAGGCGATGCAATCGCCGATCTCGCGATGACGCTGCAATTCGCTCATCAGCCACCAGCCGCCGACCAGCAGCACGGCGACGACGACCACCGCCGCGATCGTCTGGCGGTGGCGGGTCGCCTCGTCGGGTTCGTCGTCGTCGGCCATGCCGGCTTCCTGCCCCAGACGCGGGACGCCGTCCAGTGGACGAGGGAGCGCGGCTCGCCTAAACCGACGCGATGCGGAGAGCGATTATAGCGATGGCGCCCGTGCTGGCGCTGGCGGGTTGCTATGTCGATAGCGGCCAGCTTGCGGAGGCGGGCCTGTTCAACCAGCCGGCGGCCAAGGTGCGCGCCTGTTTCGGCCGGCCGGATGAGCGCATCCCCGTCGGAATCGAACAGATATGGGTCTACCGCGTCGGCCGGCTCGTCGGCGAAGGCTGGGTTCCGGCCCTTGGCGAAGACGAGCGCCCGACCTTCTCGGCGCCCGACGGGAATTGCGAAGCGCGCTTCACCATCGACCGCCACGGGCTGCGCGGCATCGCCTACACGGATGCGCAGGGGCGCCCGATTCCACAGGCCGAACGCTGCGAGATCGCGGTGCGGCGCTGTCTGGGTCTATAGCAGCCCGAGTTCGCCGAGCGTGCGGCGCAGCGTCTCCGGCATCTCGCCGGCGCCGGATTTGCCGAGATCGGGCGGCACGTCCTCGTCAAGAAAATAGCGCCAGCCCTGGAAGGCGCGGAACGGCCGCGGCGCCACTTTGACCAGCTTCGGATCCAGCCAGATCCGGCAGCGCCCGACGCCATCGACATCGAGAAACGGCTCGATCTCCTTGACGCGCTGGCGCGCCGAGACTTGGCCCTTGATGATCCAATAGAGCGAGCCGCCGCCGACGATCTCCGCCGCCCGCGACGGAACCATGCGAGTGACATGCAGCGAGCGCCGCGCCTCGCCGCGCGCGACGCGCTCGGCCACGCGCTCCTCGATCCACTCTTCGAGATCGGCGATCGACTCCGCGCCGACGCAGAGTTTGATGAGATGCAGGGGCATGACCTTGTGTTAGCGCGCGGCGGCGAGCGGCGGAAGGCGGGGGGTGTGGATAAGATAGTCTGAGGTCGCGGCCCAGGAGACCGGGAGCGATTGGCGATCCCGCCGTCTCGCGTTCCGCGCCCGGTTATAGCCCTGTCACATTGGCGAGTCAGATGGAAAGAGCAGCGCGCCGTTCCTCCGGCGGCGGATTTGCGCGCTTACGCCCTTTATTGCGACGAAAGACCCAGCTATAGGGCGGCTCGACACGCTCGCCCGACGCCTGATTCTGTTCGCCTGACCTTCGAGCCTTCATGACTTCTTCCGAACGCGACGCGGCCAACGGCCTCGATGTTTCCATCGTCGCAGCCCTAGCCGAAATCGCCGCCCGCCACGACCTCAGCGAAGTCGAGGTCGATCACAACGGCCTCAAGATCAGGGTCGCGCGCGAGCGTCGCCCGGCGCCGGTCGTTCACGCCGTGGCCGCAGCGCCCGTCTCGGTCGCGCCTGCCCCGGTCGCTGTTGCCCCCGCGCCCGCGCCCGAGGGCCATCCCGGCGCCGTAAAGTCGCCGATGGTCGGCACCGCCTATCTACGCGCCAGCCCGGAATCGAAGCCTTTCGTTGAGATCGGCGGGACGGTGAAGGTCGGCGATAAGCTGATGCTGGTCGAGGCGATGAAGACCTATAACGAGATCGTCGCGCCCCGCGCCGGCAAAGTGACGCAGATATTCGTCGAGGACGGCTCGCCGGTCGAATATGGGCAGCCGCTGATGGTCATCGAATAGATGTTCGACAAGATCCTGATCGCCAACCGGGGGGAGATCGCGCTGCGCATCTTGCGCGCGGCCAAGGAGTTGGGCATCTCCACCGTCGCCGTCTATTCGACGGCGGACAAAGAGGCGATGCACGTCAAGCTGGCGGATGAAAGCGTCTGCATCGGGCCGCCGCCGGCGCGCGAATCCTATCTCAACATTCCGGCGCTGATGGCGGCCTGCGAGATCACGGGCGCCGACGCCGTGCATCCCGGCTACGGCTTCCTGTCGGAGAACGCCCGTTTCGCCGAGATCCTCACCGAGCATGGCCTGGTGTTCATCGGGCCGAAGGCCGAGCATATCCGGCTGATGGGCGACAAGATCGAGGCCAAGCGCACGGCCACAAGGCTAGGCATCCCCTGCGTGCCGGGCTCGGAGGGCGCGGTCTCCGACGAGACGGAGGCGCTGCGCATCGCCCGCGACATCGGCTATCCGGTACTGGTGAAGGCGGCTGCGGGCGGCGGCGGGCGCGGCATGAAGGTGGCGCGCACCGAGGCCGACCTCATCGACGCCATCGCCACCGCCAAGACCGAAGCCAAGGCCGCCTTCGGCGACGACGCGGTCTATCTCGAAAAATATCTCCAGAAGCCGCGCCATATCGAAATCCAGGTGCTCGGCGACGGCAAGGGCCGCGCCATTCATCTGGGTGAGCGCGATTGCTCGTTGCAGCGCCGGCATCAGAAGGTGTGGGAGGAGAGCCCCTCCCCGGCGCTGAACCCGGCCGAGCGCGACGCCATCGGCGGGATCGTGTCGCGGGCGATGGCCGATCTCGGCTATATCGGCGTCGGCACGATCGAGTTTCTCTACGAGAACGGGCAGTTCTATTTCATCGAGATGAACACCCGCATCCAGGTCGAGCATCCCGTCACCGAGATGGTGACCGGCATCGACCTCGTCAACGAGCAGATCAAGATCGCCGCCGGCTCGCCGTTGTCGATTGCGCAGGACGACGTGCGGTTCGACGGCGTGGCGATCGAGTGCCGCGTCAACGCCGAGCATCCGCGCACGTTCATGCCCTCGCCGGGTCGCATATCGTCATTCCACCCGCCGGGCGGCCTGGGCGTGCGCGTCGATTCCGCAGCCTATCAGGGCTATGTGATCCCACCCTATTACGACAGCCTCGTCGGCAAACTCATCGTCCACGGCCGCTCGCGCACCGAGGCGCTGATGCGGCTGCGCCGCTCGCTCGACGAATTCGTGGTCGACGGCGTCGAGACGACTCTGCCGCTGTTCCGCGCGCTGGTGCGCAACAGCGAAATCCAGGACGGCGCCTACGATATTCATTGGCTTGAGAATTTTTTGAAAGACGCGCCGACGGAATAGCCGCGCCGTCGCCGCGTCGCCTTCTGTCCTGACCCGGCTTATTCGGTTCCGCTTCTGTTGGAGTCGTTCCTGCCCCGCCCGCGTCCCACCTTCGCGGCCTCCTTGGTCAAAAGTTCGCGCACCAGTTGATGGGCGGGATCGAGCGCGTCGCGGCGATGCCAGGCCATATACATCGCGAAGCGCGCGCCCTCGACACTGACCGGCAGCGGCGTCGAGGCGAAGCCGCGCATGACGCTGGCGGAAAGCCCGCTCGGCAGCGTCGCCAGCCGCGTCGTGCCGCGCAGGAAGGCCGGCACGCCGGCGAAATTCGGCAGCCCGACGACGAAGCGTCTCGCATGGCCCGCCGCCTCCATCGCCCGGTCGAAGCTCAAGCCGACGCGGCTCGTGTACACCACGGTGACATGATCGGCGGCGAAATACTGCGCCGCGTCGCGCGGCGGCGCGCGCGCCCCCGAATCGTAGAAACAGACATATTCGGCGCCGAACAGCCGCTTTTGCAGGATATCGACGCCCTCGGGCGGAAACGGCGAGATGACGAGATCGCAGCGCTCTTCGCGCAGCATGTCGGGCGTCGGCTGGTCGGAGGGGATGATGCGCAGCCTCACGCTAGCGAAGCTGCGCTGCAAGGCGGCGAGCAGGCCCGGCAGCACTAGGTCGCGTTGCAGATCGTTGGCGGCGATGGTCAGCGACAGCGGGGTCGCGCCGGCGTCGAACGCGGCAGCCTGGGAAATGTCCTTCAACCCCGCCATCAGCTTGCGGGCGGGCTCGGCGAGCGCCTGCGCATGGGCGGTGGCGACGATGCCACGCCCGGATTTGACGAACAGCGGATCGCGCAGAATCGCGCGCAGCCGCGTCAGCGCGTGGCTGACGGCCGATTGGGTGAGGCCGAGCCGGGCCGCCGCGCCGCTGACCGAACCTTCCTCCAGCACGGCCAGAAACAACCGCAGGCCGTGCCCGTCGAGATCGAAATGATCGAACTTGCTCATGCGAAAGGCGCCTTAGCATGAGACGAGCGCGACCGGCGCCGGAACCGCCGTGCCGCCCGTTGTCCTCAAACCTCTACTTTATTTTAATTGAAGCGCCGGCTTGGCTCCCTAGCTTGGGAAAAAAGGCCACCTTCAGCCGTAGAAAGCGGCGGCCCAATCCCCGGGGGCGAACTCATCGGAGGTAACGATGCGCCCGTTTCTTGCGATCACTGCAACGCTCGCCTTTGCGAGCGCTTTGGCTGCCGCGCCCGCTGGGGCGGCGCCGCCGGTTACCCTCGCCGCCCCCGTTGTCGCGCATAGTTTGGCCAGTTCCGTGACGCCGGTGTTTTTCCACGGAGGCGGTGGCTTTCACGGTGGCGGCTTTCATGGGGGCGGCTTTCACGGGGGCGGCTTCCGTGGCGGCTTTGGCGGTTTTCGCGGCGGCGGCTTCCGTGGCGGTGGCTTTCGCGGCTATCGGGGCGGGTTCGGCGGACGACGTTTCGCTGGCCACGGCTGGGGACGTGGATATTATGGCCGTCGTTGGGGCCGGTATGGCGGCTATGGCGGTTGGGGCGGCTACGGCGGCTGGGGCGGCTATGGCGGTTGGGGCGGCTACGGCGGCTATGGAGGTTGGGGATGGGGCGGGTATCCCGGCTATTACGGCTACGGCTACGGTTGCGATCCCTTCTGGGCGTTGCTGAATCCGTATTCCTGCTGGTGAACGTCCGCGCCGCGCTGGCGCTGGTTGCTATCGCGGGATTGTCGGCGCCCGCGCGCGCCGATGACGGATGCTCCGCCATCGGCTGGTCGGTGAAGAACGAGCAAGGTTGGTTCGCCGACAAGAAGCTGCCCAAGCGCGTCTCGGGCGGCGCGCGCCTGCGTCGCATCGACCGCGCGGTGGATCTCGAACTGAAGCCGCTCAAGAAAGCGGTGTTCTTCCTGCCACCGAGAACGAAGCCCAAGACCAGCACCTTTGCGGGCACGATCGCGTTCTTCGGCGTGCCGCGTCCAGGCGTCTATCAGGTCACCCTGTCAGAGCCGGCCGATGTCGATGTGTTCGAGAACGGCGTGCGCATCAAGCCGATGACGCTCGTCAGCGCGCCCCATTGCCCGGACGCGCGCGTTAGCGGCCGTTACGCGCTCCAGACCGGCGATCTCGTGCTGGTGCAGATCAGCAACGCGGCCTCGGACGCGATCAAGATCGCGTTCGAACTGGCGCCCTGAACTTCAGCGAATCGGCGGCGCGTATTGCAGGCCGCCTTTCGTCCACAGATTGTTGAGGCCGCGCTTGATCTTGATCGGTGAGCCCGTGCCGACGTTGCGCTCGAACGATTCGCCGTAATTGCCGACCGCCTTGATGATGCGATAGGCCCAATCGTTGCCGAGGCCGAGGCCCTTGCCGAAATCGCCCTCGACGCCGAGCAGACGGCGAATGTCCGGCTTCGGCGATTTCAGCATTTCATCGACATTGCCTTGGGTGACGCCGAGTTCCTCGGCCGTCAGCATCGCGTAATGCACCCATTGCACGATCTCGAACCATTTCACGTCGTCGGGGCGCACCGAGGGGCCTAGCGGCTCCTTGGAGATGATCTCCGGCAGCACGATATTGTCGTCGGGCTGGGCGAGTTTCAGCCGCTCGGCGTAGAGGCCCGAGGCGTCGGTGGTGTAGGCGTCGCAACGGCCGCTGTCGTAGGCCTTCACCGTCTCCTCGTCGGTGGCGAACACCACCGGCTCGAACTTCATGTTGTGGGCGCGGAAATAATCGGCGAGGTTCAGTTCCGTCGTCGTGCCCTGCTGAACGCAGATAGAGGCGCCGTCGAGCTTCAGCGCACTGTCCACGCCGAGCTTCTTTTTCACCATGAAACCCTGGCCGTCGTAATAATTGATGCCGGTGAAGAACATGCCGCCGGTCTCGCGCGACAGCGTCCAAGTGGTGTTGCGGATCAGCACATCGATCTCGCCGGAAGCCAGAATCGTCGGCCGGTCCTTGGCGTTGATCGGGATATATTTGATCTTGTCGGGGTCGCCGAAGATCGCGGCGGCGATGGCGCGGCACTCATCGACGTCGAGCCCCTTGTAAGCGCCGTGATCGTCCGGCAAGCCGAAGCCGGCGAGGCCCGGATTGGCGCCGCAGATGAGTTGGCCGCGCGCCTTGACCGTCTCCAGCGTGCCCGCCGTCGCCGCCCCCGCCATAAGCGCGAAGGCGGCCGCCGCCAGCCCGGTCCAAATGCTCTTCATCTCAGCGCCCCTCCTGCGACGAATAAACAAGCGCCGCCCTCGCGCGATATTGGCCGCGTCCGGGGGGAAGTCAAACCGCCGGGAAGGGCGCGAGCCGCCAAGCGGGGCGAGACCGTCAGCACTCTTTCCTCCCGAGTGATAACAGTATGAAAAGTCAGCATAATGTGGCTTGTTTGCACTTGCGCCGGGGAACGAACATGGCAGCATGACGCTTGTATGACGTGTGAATAATGGGGTTCGCAATGGTATCGAGCGACTTCCGCCGGCTCATGCAGGGCTTCGGGCTCACCACAGCCCATATCTTCTACCGGATGCCGGATCATCCCGCGCTGCTGCAAAGCTTCGTTTGGCAGCAGCACGATTTGCACCCGCACTTTCCGGAACTGCACAAATTCCTGGATTTCTGGAAGCGCGAGCTGGACGGCGCGCTCCATTCGGTGATCGTCGCCCATTGCGGGCTCATTAAACCGTCCGAGTTTCACACCGTGGACGGCGAGTTTCACCTGAACTGAACGCGCTCAGTAGCGGCGCAGGAGGCTGACCAGCCGGCCCTGGATCTTCACCCGGTCGGGGCCGAAGATGCGGGTCTCGTAAGCGGGATTGGCGGCCTCCAGCGCGATCGAGGCGCCGCGTTTGCGCAGCCGCTTCAAGGTCGCCTCCTCGCCGTCGATCAGCGCCACGACGATGTCGCCGGTCTCGGCGGTGTCCTGCTTGCGGATGATGACGGTGTCGCTCTCGTGGATGCCGGCCTCGATCATCGAATCGCCGCGCACTTCGAGCGCGAAATGATCGCCCGCGCCGAGGAAATCGGCGGGCATGGGAATGGTCTGCGTGCGGGTCTGGATCGCCTCGATCGGCGTGCCGGCGGCGATGCGGCCCATCATCGGCACCATGATCGGCGGATTGTCGTTGGTCGGCGCCGAGGAGGCCGGCCGGGCGCGGCCGAGATTGCCGGAAATGACGCTAGGCGCGAACGGGCGCGCGCGGGCGGGCGTCTGCACGGTGGCGGATTCTGGCAGGCGCAGCACCTCGATGGCGCGGGCGCGATTGGCCAGCCGCTTGATGAAACCGCGCTCCTCGAGGGCCATGATCAGGCGGTGGATGCCGGACTTGGAGCGCAGGTCCAGCGCCTCCTTCATCTCGTCGAAACTGGGCGGCACGCCTTCGGCTTGCAGGCGCTCGTGGATGAAGCGCAGCAATTCGCTTTGTTTTCGTGTCAGCATGACGCCCTCCGTGGCCGCTTGCTCGCGTCCCGCGTCCCAGAATCGGGGCAAGACGTAAACAAATCACGAATGTGCCTTATATGTTCTTTTTTGGTTCGCGCAAGGCCACAGCTTTCGCTTGAGATATTAAGGCCACAGGTTTCGCTTGAGATATTAAAGCGTCGGCGCAACGGTCGAATTCGCTAACGGCGACGCTTTTCGCCCCCCTCACCTGCGTCTCCCCGCCACCACCGCCTCCGCCGCCTTCCCCGACACCTCCGCCAGGTGGTCAAACCGCGCCTCGAACGCCCCCACCCCCGCCGTCGCCGAGCGAAGCTCCACGATCAAATCGCCGATCTCGGCTTCCGGGATCAGCGCCTTGGCCGTCTCCCAGCCGTCCCAGCCGGGGCGCGGCTCGATGCCGAGCATCTGGCCGCGACGGCTCGCCACCAGCGCGCTGGCGCGCGAAATCGCCTCGGCGGGCACGTGAATGTCCACCGCCTGCACCGGCTCCAGCAGCACGGGGCGGGCCTTCGGCAACGCCTCCTGCAAGGCGATCTTGGCCGCCGCGCGGAACGCCATGTCGGAGGAATCGACGGTGTGATAGGAGCCGTCGAGCAGCGTCACCGCGACATCCACCACCGGAAAGCCCAGCGGCCCGCGCTGCAACGCCTCCTTGGAGCCGATCTCGACGCTGGGGAAATATTGGCGCGGCACCGTGCCGCCGTGGATCTTCTCGGAAAAGGCGAAGCCCTCGCCGCGCTCGCGCGGGGCGATCTCCACCAGCACGTCGCCGAACTGGCCGTGGCCGCCGGATTGTTTCTTCAAGCGTCCGCGCGCCTGCACCGTCTCACGGATGGTCTCGCGATAGGCGACCGAGGGGCGCGTCGTCTCGACCTCGACGCCGAAGCGGGCGGAAAGCCGCTCCGTGGTCACGCGCAGGTGCATCTCGCCCTGCCCGTGCAGCTTGAGTTCGGCGCTTTCTGCATCGTGCTCGAAGCCGAGCGCGCCGTCCTCGTCGGTGAGCTTGGCGAGCGCGGCCGACAGGCGCGCCTCGTCCTTGCGGTCCTTGACGCGGATGGCGATGGATTGCGTCGGCGCAGGGAGCGGCGGCGGAACGCTCGGCTCCGGCGCGGTTTTGCCGAGGGCGAAACGCTCGCCGGTCGCAAGCGTCTCCAGGCGCTGGAAGGCGGCGGTGTCGCCCTCCTCGGCGCGCGAAATCTTGGTCGAGGCCGCCCCCATCAGCCGTTGCAGGCCGGCGATGCGCGATTCGGCGCCGCTCGCCCCCGTGACGGTCGCGCCATCGGGGAAGGCGCCGCGCAGCACCCGCGCCAGGCTCAGCTTGCCGCCATGCGCGGTGTGGACGGTGCGGATGATTTCGGCCAGCGGCGGGCCCTCGGCGGACACGCCGAGGCGCGCGCGGGTCGCCGCCACCCCCGGAGTTTCGTGGCGCAGCGCCTTCAACAGCCGCGTTACGCCATGCCCCTGCGTCGCTGAGCCGATCAGCAGCGGCACGACATGGCCCTCGCGCAATTCCTTGGCGAGATCGTCGAACACCTTGTCGCGCGGCGGCTCGATGTCGCTGAGCAATTGCTCCATCAGTTCGTCGTCGTAATCGGCGAGCCGCTCCAGCATCGAATAGCGCGCCCGCTTTTCGTCGGCCCCGACTCCGGCGGGAATGTCGACGACCTCGGAGGGCGCGGCTTCGCGGTAGACGAAGGCGCGCTCCAGCGCGAGATCGACAAAGCCGGTGGCGACGCCGTTCTCCCACAGCGGCATCTGGCGCAAGAGCAGCGGCGTGCGCGAGGCCGGCTGCAAGGCTTCAAGCGCCTCGCGCACGCCGCCGCCGGCGAGGTCGATCTTGTTGAGGAACAGGAAGCGCGGGATTTTCATGTCCTCAAGCTCGCGCAGGATGAGGCGCAGCGGCTGCGCCTTGCGCGGGTCGGCCTCGCAGACCACCACCGCGGCGTCGCAGACCGGCAGCGCCGCGCGCGCGGCGTATGAAAATTCGACCGAGCCGGGACAATCGAAGAAGGTCATTCGGTCGCCCATGTAATCGACATAGCCGATGTTGGGCTCGACGCTCATCTGATGCGCGCGCGCCTCCGGGCACGAGTCGCCGATGCTCGTGCCCTCGCGCACGCCGCCCTGACGGGCCAGGGCGCCGCCACGCGCCAGCAGCGCTTCCAGCAGGCTGGTCTTGCCGCTCTGGAACGGACCGAGGATCGCGATCAGTCGTGGTCCCGGGATGCGATGTTCGCCATGTGCAGCGCCGTCCGCCATGCCTGCCTCCCCTTCGCGCGCATATTATCGGCGCATCGCGGCCCGGCGAGGCGCCGTTTGCACATGCTGGCGCAAGCACGGCCCCCGCGCAAGACGATAATAGCGTGACTGGACGCCCGACGGTTCACAACGGGCATCGTCCGGAACCCGCCGCTGACGCCGGGAGATTTCTCATCCTCTTGACGCGACATCGCCGGCGCATTGGGCGATGATCGCGAAACGATCCGCCAATTCGACCAAGGCGACCTCATGCACAGTGCGCGCGGGAACGACGCCGCCGCGGCCGTTCGGCAGGTCGCGGGTCGCGCAAGCTTCGGCGACAATCGTGACGCGATGCCCAAGGTCGAGCGCCGCCCGAGTCGTGGCGCTGACGCACATGTGCGTCATGAAGCCGACGATGACGACATCCTTTCGACGCGCCGCTCGCAGTCCGGCGTCAAGGTCGGTATTCGCAAATGCGTTCGGCAACCCCTTCTCGACAATCGGCTCGTTGGCGAGCGGCGCCAGCGGCGCGACGATCTGGCCCCGCGCCGCATCCCGGTCAAACAGGCCGCCCGCGCGTCCTTTGTGGACGATGTGAAACACCGGCGCTGAAAGCCGGCGCGCTTCGTCGAGCAGCCGAAGCGCACATGCGATCGCGGCGGCGGGCTCGACGACGGCGATCGGGCCGTCCAGGTAATCGTTCTGGTAATCGATCAGCACAAGACAGGCTTCATTCAGCCTGGCGGGCGAAAGATCGGCGCCGGCGAGTTGCAGAAGGGTCTTTGGATCGGTCATGCTTAGCTCCGGGTTGACTGAATCACCGGATGATGCCGCCGCGCGCGCCGGCGGTCACGCAGGATGATTGCGCCCTGGGGCTGCAAAATTGCAGATGATCGCGTTAAACCGGCTGTCATGAACTGGGACGATCTGAGAATCCTCGACGCCGTGCGCAACGCAGGAACCTACGCCGCCGCGAGCGCGCGGCTGCGTATCGACGAGACGACCGTCGCGCGACGGGTCGCCCGTTTGCAGGCCGCGCTCGGGGTCACGCTGTTTGATCTCGTCGATGGCGCGCGACGACCGACGCAAGCGTGCGAGACGATCTGCGGGCACATCCGGGCCATGGCGACCCATGCCGCCGACATCGCCAATGCCGGGAGAAAGATCGACGGTCTCGTCGGACATTTCCGCATCTCCGCCACGAGCACGATTGCGGAAACGATGCTGGCGCCTCATGCGGCCGGCTTCCTGCGGCAAAATCCGGGGCTGTCGCTACAGTTCCTCACCTCGGCCGAGAATGTCAATTTTTCCCGCTGGGAAGCTGATGTCGCGCTCCGCCTGCGCAAGCCGGAGAAAGGCGACTTCTCGATCGCCAGGCTCGCCGATATCCAGCTTTATCTGTTTGAGCCCGTCGAGGCGCTTCCGCGCGACGGCGGGGCGGTCGTGTGCAAATACCCGGACGAACTCGATGCGACGCCGGAAACCGAGTTCCTGACGGCGCGAGGCTTGGCGCTCGACGCGCGCTGCGTGACGACGAACCTGCGCGTCATACGCGGGCTCGTCGCAAGCCGTTCGGCGATTGGCGTCCTGCCCCGGCACATGTGCGAGGACTTGCTCGACGATCCCCTCCTGCGCGCGACTCCCCTGCCGAAATCTCGCGAGCTTTGGCTGCTGGTTCAGAACCATCTCAAGCGTGATCGCGCCGCGCGCGCGGTAATCGATTGGGTGCGCGATTGCGCCGTCCGACCTGACGGCTCCTTCACGCGCCCGGGTTGCAAGGGCGCAGACAATGAAGTCTAGTGCGACCATGTCTCCCCCAAACCCAACCGCGCCCGTATTCGACATCGCCATCGTCGGCGCCGGCGCGGTGGGCTTGGCCTTCGCGGCCGCGATCCGGCGCGAGGCGAGGCTCAAAGTCGCGCTCATCGACGCCCCGCGTCCCGCTGGCGATGGGCGCCTGCGCACCGTCGCGCTCAGCCCCGGCTCGCAGGCGCTGCTTGAGCGCGTCGGCGCCTGGAGCGCCTTGGCAGATGCGGCGCAGCCGATCCTCGACATGGCGATCTACGACGGCACGACGGCTGACGCCGTGCGGCTGGAACTGCTGCATTTCGCCCATCCCGACGGCGCGCCGCTCGCCCATATGGCCTATACGAGCGACGTGACGGCGGCGCTCGACGCGGCGGCCGAGGGCGTCACGCGCATCGCCGGCGCCGTCACGGGTTTCGCCGCCGGCCCGTTCGTGGCGACGCTGACGCTGGCGGACGGAGAGGAAGTGCGGGCGCGGCTGATCGTCGCGGCGGATGGGGCGCGCTCGAAACTGCGAGCGCTCGCCGATATTGCGACGTCCGGCTGGCCGACGGGACAAGCCGGCATCGTCGCCACCATCGCGCACGAGCGCGATCACGAGGGGCGCGCCGAGCAGCATTTCCTGCCCGCCGGGCCGTTCGCGATGCTGCCGCTGAAGGGCCGGTTCTCCAGCATCGTCTGGAACGAGCGGCCGGAGGAAGCCGAGCGGCTGTGCGCGGCCCCGGAAGCCGAGTTCATCGCGGAACTGGAACGGCGGTTCTCGCCTCGGCTCGGCGCCTTGAGGCGCGTTGGCGAGGCGCGGGCGTTCCCGTTGGAATTCCGCTTCGCGCGTTCCTACGTCGCCGACAGGCTGGCGCTGATCGGCGACGCCGCGCATCTCGTGCATCCGCTCGCGGGCCAGGGGCTTAATCTCGGCCTGCGCGATGTCGCGACGTTGGCGGAGGTGGTGGTCGAGCGGCTGCGGCTCGGGCTCGATCCCGGCGCGCGCGAGCCGCTGGCCGAATACCAGCGCCGGCGACGCTTCGACGCGCTGACCTCCGGCCTCGGTATGGACGCGATGAACCGGCTGTTCTCCAACGACAGCGCGGTCTTGCGTTCGCTGCGAGACCTGGGTCTCAGAGTCATGGACCGCGCTGGGCCGTTGAAGCGGGCGCTGATCGCGGAAGCGGCGGGCGGCGGCAGGGGCGCGCCGAGGTTGTTGAAGGGGCTGGGGGTTTAGGCCGTCCCCTGCTGGCTTCGCTTCCGCTCAAGCCCCTCCAAATGGACACGCCGAGCTTCCGTCTTGCGGCTGCGCTCCCTGGCGCGGCATGGCCTGCACAAAGTCGCGACAGTGAAGCGATCGCCCTTGGCGATCTCGTACCACCACTTCTGTTGCTGCGGCGTCCAAACTTCCTCTTTGCCGCAACATTTGCAGGTGAAGGGAAATGGGCGATACGTCCCGCGTTGAACGAACTCCGGTTCGCCGTAGCTGTTCGTCGGCGCAAGCGCGGCGGGATCCACCGGCAAGACGCCGAGCCGCCGGTCTTGCGCTGCGGCTTCCCGGCGTCGGCGTTCAGCTTCGCTGGCTAGCCAAGCCCGTGTCTCCCGGGGCAATTTGGGTCGCTGCTCTCGATCGTCCTCCAAGCCGCCGCTCCACTGCCCTCAATGCCGGAAATGCCGCATCCCCGTGAACACCATCGCCACGCCCGCCGCATCCGCCGCCGCGATCACGTCGGCGTCGCGCTGGGCGCCGCCCGGCTGGATCACCGCCGTCGCGCCGGCTT
>JAJYDD010000046.1 GCA_021777795.1 Pseudomonadota bacterium
CTCTCGGCCTCATAGGGCGGGTCGCCGAGCGTGGCGCTGGTCAGCGCCGCGCCGCCGACCGCGCGCACGCCGGCCGCGACCACCTCGGGCGCAAGCGCGGCGATGGCGCCGCGCGAGGGGTCCTTGAAATCGACGATGTCGGCGCCGACGCGGGCGACCAGCGCGGCTTCTGCTGCGTCGGCGACGCTGGCGAGCATGAGGGTCATTGGCGTCTCCGCGGTTCTGGTGGGCGTTTCCGCTTGAGCGAGGCGAGGCGCGCGCCTATGTCTGGCTCAATGAGGAAACGCGAGATGAAACAACTGCGCATCGGCCTTTTCGCCTTGTTGGTTACGGCCTTGAGCCCGCTGGCGCAAGCGGCCGGCCGACCGGGAGCGGACCCGGATTGGCCGTGCCAGCAACCCAAGGTCGCGACTTTCCCGCTCGCTTCCGTTTGGGACGGGCCGCCGATCGACACGAAGGCCGCCGCGACCGACGATCCCGCGATCGCCGACCTCGCCGCCGATATGGCGCGACGGCGCGTGCCGATCGCCGACGTGCAGGCGGCGGTCGACAAGCTCGCCGCTTCCGGCGGCCTTGAGGCCAAGGACAAGATCAAGCGCGCTTTCGTCATCGCCTTCGACGATCTCGTGACCCAGCGCTCGCAGATTCTGGCCGGGCTCGACCGCTTCGGCCACAAACAACGGGAAATGGCCGAGCGCATCCGCGCCGAGAACGAGACCGCCCACAAGGCCGAGACGCCGGGCCTGGCGCCCAGCGACGCCGCCTTGCAGAAGCTGCAATGGGATTTGCGCGTCTACGACGACCGCCGGCTCACCGTCTCCTATGTCTGCGAGACGCCGCAGGCGATCGAAGCGCGCATCGGCGCCATCGTCAAGCTGGTGCGCGGGGTCTTGTGAAGCGCGCCTCATGACGGGCGCGGCTCGGGCGCGCGCCGCTCCAGCGGATAGCCGGCGTCGCGCCAGCCGTCGGCGCCGTCGGGGAACCAATCGACGGACTTATAGCCCAGCGTCAGCGCCCGCTTGGCGGCGTTCCAGGACATCCAGCATTGGCGCTTGCAATAGAACACCAGCGTCCGCTTGAGATCGCCGCCGCTCGCCTTCTTCAGGCCGGCGGCGAAATAGTCCAGCATCGCGGGCGCGAGTTCGCCATAGCCGGTGTCGGGCAACCACAGGCTGCCGGGAATGTCGTCGCGCGGCTTGTCGCGCCACAGCACGGATTTGGGCAGGTTCTTCGGCCGCGGCGCCTGCGGCAGCACGTCGACGAAGGCGGCGCGCTTGTTCATCCACAGCGCATGCGCCTCGGCGTCGGTCAGCACCTTGGCCCCTTTGAGCGTCGCCGGCGTCGGCGCGCCGTAGGCGGCGTTGCGATAGCTCTCAGGCTCGGGCGGCGCGGCGGCGGCGAGCGCCAGCCACAGCAGCGCCAGTCCCGCGCCGCGCTTCATGGGCTCAGCGGCTTGTCGTTCTCGTCGAGCAGCGGCACGCCATAGCCGCGCAGGATCGACACGATCTCAGCGTGGTTCTCGGAGATCAGCTTGTTGAGATCGCGCTTCCAATGCTGATCGGAATGACGCACGCCCATCGCGATGCGATAGATGAGCTTCGGCCCGCCGGTCTCCTTGACCAGCGGTTGCACGACGATCGGCGTGTGGGCCTTGCGCGCGTAGTAGCCGGCGAGCGGCCCCCACATCAGCGCCACGTCAATGACGCCCTTGTCGAGGTCGGCCATCATCTCAGCGCTCGGCGAATCGTAGCGGGTGTCGACGACTAGCGCATAGGATTTGACATGGTCGAGCAGATCGTCTTCGGCGAGATAGCTCGCCGGCGGCGTGCCCGCGACGACGCCGATCTTGGCGCTCTTCAGGCGCGGGTCCTTGAGCGAATCGAGCCCCGCCAGCGGGCCGCCCTTGGCGTAGGCCGCGACATAGGCGGTGCGGTAATAAGGATTGGTCGGTTGCACCATGTCGTCGCCGAGCGCGATCCCTAAGACGACGTCGCAACGCTGGGCGTTGAGCGTCTTGCGGATGAAGCCGGTCGCGTCGGGATAGAAGGTGTAGGCGAGATCCTTGCCGAGCTTCTTGGCGAACAGGCCGGCGATCTTGTTCTCGAAGCCGTCGCCGGCCTGGTTGGAGAACGGCAGGTCGCGGGGGTCGGCGCAGGCGCGCAACACGTGCGGGTCCACGAGTTCCAAGGCGCCGTTGGCGTCGGCGTTCTGCGCGCGCGCCGCGCCGTGCGCGGCGGCTAGCGCCAATCCCAGCGCGCCGACCCATGCCGACACGCGCCTCGCGCGGCCCCGGGGCGCCGGTAGCGGCCCGGGCTGAACTTCGGCAGCGTCTGAGTTTCGTTGCAAAGTCGCTAGTCTCCCTGAACGATCCGTTCCAAGATTGACGCCGCCGGTTCACGCGGCGGCAGGCGGATCAATTGTCCGCCATGCACTTGTCTTCGTTGTCGCCATACTGGCCCGTCTTCTGCGCGTGATGCGGCGGCCGGCCGCGCCCCAGCGCGCCCGTCGAGCGCGCGCGCAGATACACATAGATATCGTTGAGGTAGCAGGTCACGTTCTTGTTGTCGCCGAAGGACGGCATCACTTTGTCCTGGCCGTTGAGGAAGTCCTTGCGCCCGTTGACGACGACGCCGGCGAAGGTCGAATAATCCATCGTCTTCAGCGAATCCGCCAAAGCCGGCGCGAAGGAGGAGCCGCTGCCGTCGGGGCCGTGGCAGACGAAGCAAGTGGAGTTGAAGCGCCGGAACCCTTGGAAAGTGGCGAAATCGACTGTCCCATCCTTTTCGATCTTGTAGGTGGGATCGCCGTTCTTGTCGCGCCAATAGCCGTCGTCGCCCAACTTCACCGCCGCCGGATCGCCCGGCGGATCCGCCTGGGCGACGACGACTCCAGACATCAGGCCCAACCATAGGGCCAATAATAATCGCGAAACGGGAAACTGCACAGAAACTGTCCTCCGAAGGCGCCAGGCGAGAGGCGTCTGTCTCACAAAAAAAGTCCGGCGCTCGGTAGTTCCCGATCCGCCGGACTTCACTTTCACATCAATCGACGCCGTTTCAGTCTTGCGGCAGCGCGAACACCGTCAAGGTGCCGCCGAGCGCGGTGTAGTTGCTCAGCGCCGCATAACCGCCGACCGCGCCGAGGCCGTCATTGGGCTTGGTGAGACCGGCCGCCAGACCGATGCCCGCCCAGCCGCCGACGCCCGACATCACCGCGACATATTGCCTGCCGCCATGCTCGTAGGTCATCACGTTGCCGATGATGCCCGACGGGGTCTTGAACTTATAGAGCAGCTTGCCGGTCTTGGCGTCGACCGCCTTCAGATAGCCTTCCAGCGTTCCGTAGAACACCACGCCGCCCGCGGTCGCCAGGGCGCCGCCCCAGGCCGAGAACTGCTCGGGATCCGACCAGACGATCTTGCCGGTCTTGTTGTCCCAGGCGATGAAGTTGCCCATGTTGGAATCGCCCTTGGGCGGATACATCGACAGCGTCGCCCCGACATAGGGCTGACCGGCGGTGTAGCTGACCTTGAACGGCTCGTAATCCATGCAGACATGGTTGGTCGGCACGTAGAACAACTCGGTCTGCGGATCGTAGGCCGCCGGTTGCTCGTCCTTGGAGCCAAGCGCCGCCGGGCAAACGCCTTTGACGTTGACGTCCTGAGCTTCGGTCGACATCGCCTTGACGCGGATCGGGCGGCCGTAGTCCGCCGAATTCTTGTCCATGTTGATGCCGGTGGCCCAATTGACCTTGGGATCGAACTTCTGCGCCACGAGCAATTCGCCGCTGGCGCGGTCGAGCGTGTAGCCGAAGCCGTTGCGGTCGAAGTGGGTCAGCAGTTGACGATCCTTGCCGTCGATCTTCTGATCGGTGAGGATCATCTCGTTGACGCCGTCGTAATCCCACTCGTCGTGGGGCGTCATCTGATAGACCCACTTGGCCTCGCCGGTGTCGAGATTGCGGGCCCAGATGGTCATCGACCATTTGTTGTCGCCGGGTCGCTGGCTCGGGTTCCAGGTCGAGGGATTGCCGGAACCGTAATACACGAGGTTCAGCTTCGGATCATAGGCGTACCAGCCCCAGGTGGCGCCGCCGCCGATCTTCCATTGATCGCCTTTCCAGGTCTTGAGGCTGGAGTCCGCGCCAATCGGCTTGCCGAGCGACGTGGTCTTCTGCGGATCGACCTTGAGGTCGGAATCCGGACCTTCCGAATAGGCGCGCCAAACGAGTTTGCCGTCCTTGGCGTTGTAGGCGGAGACCCAGCCGCGCACGCCGAATTCGCCGCCGGACACGCCAATCAGCACCTTGTCCTTGAACACGAACGGCGCGTCGGTGCCGGTCTGCCCCTTCGAAGCGTCGCCGTCCTTGACCGACCAGTCAACTTTGCCGGTCTTGGCGTCGAGCGCCACCAGCGTCGTGTCCGCCTGATGCATGAAAATCATGCCGTCGCCGTAGGAGACGCCGCGGTTGACGGTGTCGCAGCACATCACGGGAATGACGTTGGGATCCTGCTTGGGCTCATACTTCCAAAGGATCTTGCCGTCGTTGTTGAGGTCGAGCGCGTAGACAGTGTTGGGGAAGGGCGCCACCAGATACATGACGTCGCCGACAACCAAGGGCGCGCCCTCGTGGCCGCGCAGCACGCCGGTCGAGAACGTCCAGGCCGGCGCGATCTTGCCGACGTTCGACGCGTTGATCTGATTGAGGGTGGAGTAGCCTGTCGCCGCGTAATCGGCGCGCGGAGTCACCCATTGCTTGGCGTCCTTCTGCATGGTGAGCAGCGGATCGTCATCGGCGTAAGCGAAACTTGCCGCACAGAGCGCCACGGCGCTCAAGCACGTCGCAAGAAGATATTTGCGCATTTCTTTTGCTCCTCCCATAATTCTTCATATTGGCGACAGCGCACGCCCAGGCGTTTTTCGCTGTCGCCAATGGCGACACTTAATATGGGGAAATCGTGACCGGCAGCGTGTCACAACAGTCAAGATTCAGGCATTTTCCCGCCAGGGACTCTTGCCTGCCTTCGAAGAACGGTCGAGGCTCCCTATCCTCGACGCCCGTGAAGCCGGTTACCAACGCACCCTATTTCGGGGACTCAACAAGCGCAAGCGAAAATTGGCGGGCTTGACAATTTTCGGGCATGGTCGGCTAAAGGTTGTTTCATTTTGAGCGCCTTCTCGTCGCCGCTCAAACAATCAAACGGGCGATAGTGCAGCGCAACATGAAATCGCGAGCGCCTCGAACATTGTGCAGGCTGGGCGTAGTTGTCCTCGCGATTGTGTGCGGCGCGCGGGCGCTGGCGGCGCCGCGCGATTTTGCGTTGCAGCAAATCGCCCCCGGCGTCTACGCGCATCAAGGCGCGATCGCGGAAACCGACGCCATCAACCAGGGCGACATCGCCAATCTCGGCATTGTGATTGGAGCGCGCGGCGTCGCGGTCATCGACGCCGGCGGCAGCGTCGCGGTGGGCCGCCGTTTCCTGGCCGCGATTCGCGCCGTCACCGACAAACCGATCCTTTACGTAATTAACACTCATGAACATCCCGATCACGTTTTCGGCGACGCGGCGTTCCTGAACACCGGCGCCGTGTTCGTGGGCCACGAAAATCTTCCACGCGCCTTGGCCGCGCGCGGCCCGTTCTATCTCAAGCGATTCCGCCCGATTCTGGGCGACGCCGCCATCAACGAGGTGCGGCTCGTCGCGCCGACGCTTCTCGTCGCGGACACGATGTCGCTCGATCTCGGCGATCGCAAGTTGACGCTGAAAGCGTGGCCGCCGGCGCATACCGATTGCGACCTCACCGTCTATGATCCACAGACTCGCACGCTATTCGCCGGCGACCTTGTATTCAAAGGTCATTTGCCGGTGATCGACGGTTCAATCAAAGGCTGGTTGAAAATTCTCGACGGGCTGGCCGCCATCCCCGCCTTGCGCGTCGTGCCCGGGCATGGCCCCGTCGGCGAGCCCTGGCCCGCCGCGCTCGACGACGAGCGGCGCTATTTCGACACCCTGACGCGCGACATCAAGGCTTTCCTGAAGCGAGGCGAGGACATGCGCCGCGCGGCCGACGAAGCCGCCGCCACGGAAAGGCCCAAATGGCGCCTGTTTGACGCCTACAATCCCCGCAACGCCGTCGACGCTTACGCCGAATACGAGTGGGATCCTTGACGCCGCCAACCGAGTCGGAGTTTCAGACATGAACATGCTGCGCTGCCTCGCCTTCCTCGGCCTCGTCGCCACGGCCGCTCCCGCGCAAGAGGCGCCTGATTCATGGGGCGACATCAAAATACAATTGTTCAAAAATGCTGGGATCGCCGAGGATAATACTTTCGTATCAATCAAGGCGCCGCCGCGCGCCGAGGACGCGGCGCTGACGCCAGTGACGATGAGCGTTCACATGCCGAAGGGCGATACGCGCCGCGTCGTCAAGCTGAGCCTGGTGATCGACGAGAATCCCGTGCCGCTCGCCGGCGCTTTCACGCTCGGGCCGAAAGCCGACATCAGCAGCATCGCGACGCGCGTGCGCGTCAACGCCTACACCAACATGCGGCTGATCGCCGAACTCAGCGACGGCAGCCTCCACATGACCAAGGCTTATGTGAAGGCGGCCGGCGGCTGTTCGGCGCCGGCGACCAAGTCGCTCGACGCGGCCAACAAGGAATTAGGCAAGATGAAGCTGCGCGTGATCGCTGACGCCGCGCCCGGCCGCGGCGATTTCGTCGTCATGATGCGTCATCCCAACAATTCCGGCTTGCAGATGGATCAGATCACGCGGCTTTACACGCCGGCGCGCTATGTCGATCATCTGGCCGTCTATCAGGGGAACGATCTCGTCTTTTCGGTCGAAGGCGGCATTTCGATCAGCGAGGATCCGAATTTCCGCTTCGACTTCGCCCGCAACGGCGCCAAATCGCTGCGCGTCGAGGCCAGCGACATCGACGACGCGCATTTCCACGCCGCCTGGCCGCTGGACGGCGGCTCCTGAGTTCTAAAAGCAGCGAACTTTCAAAAGCAGCGCACTTCCGATTCCGCCTGTGCGCGGCGCAGCGTCACCAGCTTATCCTTGGCGAGCGTCGTCGCCTTGATGGCGCGCCCGGCGGGTCCGCTGTCCTGCATCAGCGAGGCCACGGTCTCGCCGGCGACGTAGGCGTCATAGGGCAGCAGCGAGGCGATGACGTCGATCGAGCACGAGCAGCGTTCGAGCGCCTCGTGCGTCTCGCCGTTGCTCTTCATGCAGCCGAACACATAGTCCGCGCGCGCGTCGGTGGGGTAATCGTTGTGCGCGGAAACGGCGGCCCTGGCCGGCAAAGCGGCCAGCAGCGCCAAGGCGATGACATAGGCGCGCATGTTTCCTCCCTTGAGACTGGCCGCCCTATAACACATTCGCCGCCAGCAGCGCGACGGCGGCGGCGGGCGCGCAGAGCGAAGCCTCTGCGCCCCCGCCGGTGAGGTCGGAAAAGCCGAGACAGGACATGCCGAGCCGCCGCGCGACCTCGCGCGCGATGGCCTCGCCGGCCCCGGCGACCACCGCCGGCGCGTTCGCGGCGAGATCGCCGCGCGACAGGCGCAGGAAAGCGGCGTCGCAGATGTCGCGCACCTGCGCCTCGGCGAACCAGGCGGCGAGGCGCGCCCAGGCCGGCGCCGGCGCGTCCTCGGCCTCGCGGCCGATCATGCGCGCCAGCCGGGCTTGAGAGGCCGCGCGCGTCTTGGCGCGTCCGTCCGCCGTCGCCATCAGGTCGGCGGCCTCATCGAGATCGCCGAGCACCCGCCGTACATCGGCGGCGGAGGCGAAATATTCATTCATCAGCGGCGTCCACTGGCCCGCGAAGGGGGCGCGCGCGGCCATCGCCATCACGAAGGAGCGGGTGAGGCCGGCATAGACGAGTTCGCCGGCGGCCAGCCGCGAGGCGTCGTCGGCGCCGACGGCGGCGACCCGGCCGCCGACGATGGGGATGAGATCCGTCGTGGTCGAGCCGATGTCGAGGAACAGAGCGTCGGGAATTTTCAGCGCCGTCGCCTCGGCGCTTGCTCGCCAATTGGCCGAGGCGATCTCCAGCGCGTGCGCGGCGGCGTCGGCGACGAAGCCGGCGGCGCCGGCATAGAAGCGCGGCGTCGGGAGATGCCGCGCGGCGATGGCGGAAAGGCCGATGACGCCCTCGCGCCGCGTCGCGAAGGCGTCGCAGAGTTCGCCGCTCATGGTGACGCCGTGGACGTCGGCGCGGCCGAGGCGGCGGGTGAGTTCCGCAAAGGCGGCGTCGAGGCAGCCAAGCCCTTGCCAGAGCGGGGTGGCGGCTTGGGCTGCGGCGACGACGCGGCCGTTCTCGGCCCGCGCGGCCTTCAGATGCGCGCCGCCGATGTCCCAGCCGATGGTGGTGGTCAAAGCTTCGTCCTCCCCGGGTGCAACGGACTTGTTCGTATGCTCTGGTGCTGTCGGTGCCGCAACAATTTCGGAGATGATACGCAAAGCAAAGCCTTTATTTGTGGGTCACTTCGGGGGACGTGTTGCGGATGCGTGAATGATTGCAGTTGGCAGTTAGCGGATCGCACGCCAATTGCAAATCATGAGCTGCTATTTCAAATAAAACCGTTCTGCGGCGAAAGGGCATTGATTTTAAATACAATTGCGCGCTAAACCTCAATTCGAGGAGATGTCGACGGACATCGAGGCCGCGCAATCTTCAAATCACAGGAAAAATAAAATGAATTCACGGCAATGGAAAGTTGGGAAAACACAAGCTACGACACCTCCTGAGAATCACAGCAAGCTGGACGTAGCTTTCAGTTTTTCAATTCAGGATCGCCACAGCGCGCCGCTGGTTACGATTTCATATCACACAGAAGCCGAGGCGAAACATTTTGAGGCCGTTGTTAGAGAGGCAATAGAATTTGCTATCGACGTTTCAACTCAAAAATGACGAATTTAATCGATTATTAATATCGTTGATCTGATTAGAGCGCTTATTTTGAAGGCATTTATTTTTGATGTTGCATAGTTTTATTTCATATTTTTCTGCCGCCGCAAACTTTATAGCGGCAGTACTGTGGTTTTACGCATCGATAATCAAGGTTCCTACCGATATTGGAAGTGCTTATGGCGGACTTTCCGGGATCGAAGAAATGAGTGCTGGATTTAAGAGACAAGGATTCTGGAATGCGGTTGCAGCGGCGATGACGGGGGTAGCCGTGTTACTGGAGCTTGCTGCGAGGACATGGTTTCCCGCCTGAAGCGCTAATTTTCTCCGTCTCTTCCCCGGCCGTCCTCCCGGCGCGATTTGCCTTCCCCGCGCGCCCCTCTTATATACGACTCCATCTCATTCAATTCGCACGAGAGGCTAAGCCTCCCCCCTCGTCGCAGGGCGGAGCCGCTCGGCCCAAAACAGGAGTTCCCGATGAGCGATGCGCCCCTGATGCCGAAAGCCACCGCCGTCTGGCTGGTGGAGAACACCTCGCTTTCGTTCGATCAGATCGCGGAATTCTGCAAACTGCATCCGCTGGAAGTGAAGGGCATCGCCGACGGCGAGGTCGCCACCGGCATCAAGGGCTATGACCCGATCTCCACCGGCCAGCTCAGCCGCGAGGAGATCGCCAAGGCCGAGAAGGACCCGGAGCGCAAGCTCACGCTCGCCGCCTCCAAGGTGCGCGTGCCCGAGTTCAAGAAGCCGCGCGGCGCCCGCTACACGCCGCTGTCGCGCCGCCAGGACCGGCCGAACGCCATTCTTTGGCTGCTGCGCAACCATCCCGAACTCAAGGACGCGCAGGTCATGCGGCTTGTGGGCACCACCAAGCACACGCTGGAGGCGATCCGCGAGCGCAGCCACTGGAACAGCGCCAATCTCCAGCCGATGGACCCGGTGACGCTCGGCCTGTGCTCGCAGATCGATCTCGATTTCGAGGTCAACCGCGCCGCCAAGGACCGGCCGAAGACCGAGGCGCCGCAGGGGCCGACCCTGGTCTCCGCCGAAATCACCACCGCCCGCCCGACGCCCTCGACCGCCCATGACGTGTTCGGCGACACGCCGGCGCCTAAGCCGCGCGAGGAGGAGAAGATCGACGTCAACGCGGTGTTCGGCAAGCTCAAGGAATTGAAGAAGGCCGAATAGGTCAGGCGACCGCGAGTTCCCGCGCCGCGCCAACATGATCGACGAACTGGCGCGCCGATTCGCGCCAGGTGAAAGCGAGCGAACGCGCCCGCGCCCGCTCGCGCGAGATGTCGAGGGCCTTTAGGCACGCCCGCCGCAAATCCTCGTCGAGCGCGCCGGCGCCGCTGTCGTCGATCACGTCGAGCGGGCCGGTGACGGGATAGGCCGCCACCGGCAGGCCGCTCGCCAAAGCCTCGATCAGCACCACCCCAAATGTGTCGGTGCGCGAGGGAAACACGAAGGCGTCGGCCGAAGCGAAGATCTCGGCGAGCCCGGCGCCAAATTTCTCGCCCAGGAAATGGACATCCGGGTATCGGCGCTGCAAGGAGGCGCGCGCCGGGCCGTCGCCGACGATGACCTTCGAGCCCGGCAGGTCGAGGTCGAGGAAGGCCTCCAGGTTCTTTTCGACCGCCACCCGGCCGACATTGAGAAAGATCGGACGCGGCAGATTGAGCGCCGAGGTCTCGCGCGGGCGGAACAGGGCGTGGTCGACGCCGCGCGTCCACAAGGCGACATTGGCGAAGCCGCGCCGCTCCAATTCCTGCTTCATCGAGATCGTCGGCGCCAGCACCCGCTCGGCCGGCGCATGGAAGCGTCGCAGATAGGCGTAGCTCCAGCCCAGCGGCGCCGGCAGGCGGGCGCGCACATATTCGGGAAAGCGCGTGTGGTAGCTGGTGGTGAAGCGCAGCGAACGCTGCACGCAATAGCGGCGCGCCGCCCAGCCGATCGGCCCCTCGGTCGCGATATGGACATGCGTCGCCCCCAACCGTTCGATGCGCCGGCCGACCTCGGCGGCGGTGGCGAAGGCCAGGCGGATGCCGGGATAGGTCGGCAGCGGGGCGGAGCGAAAGCCCTCCGGCGTGACGAAACCCAGCTCGGCGCCGAATTCGCGCACCGGCTCGGCGATGCGCTGATAGGCGAAGACGACGCCATTCGTCTGGCCCCAGGCGTCAGTCGCAACGACGATTTTCATCCCAGGCTTTCGGTTCCCACTTCGAGCCCCAGCGCCGAGGGCGTCGCGCGGGGTTCGCGCGCCCAGCGCAGCGGGGCGAGCGCGCCGTCCTCGCGCTCGATCACCAAGGAACAGGATTCGACGAAATCGCCGATATTGACGTAGGCGACGCCGTCGATCTCGCGCATCGTCGGGTGGTGGATATGGCCGCAGATGACGCCGTCGACGCCGCGCCGGCGCGCCTCGGCCGCCAGTTGGCGCTCGAAATCGCCGATGGCGTTGACGGCGGTCTTGATCTTCAGCTTGATCCAGGCCGAAAACGACCAATAAGGCAGGCCGAGCCGGCGCGTCACCCGGTTGAGCGCGGTGTTGATCGCCAGCGCCAGCCGATAGCCGCGGTCGCCGAGCACGGCCAGCGCCTTGGAGCGCTGGATGACGACGTCGAAGGTGTCGCCGTGGGCGATGAGATAGCGCTTGCCGTCGCGCGCCACATGCACGGCGTCCTCGACGATCTCGACGCCCTCGAATGTGCGCGGCGCGAACCGGCGCAGGAATTCGTCGTGATTGCCGGGAATGTAGACGACGCGCGCGCCAGCGCGGGCGCGCTCCAGGAAATGGCGGACCACGGCGCTATGCGCCTCCGTCCAGAGCCAGCCCTCGCTCAGGCGCCAGCCGTCGATGATGTCGCCGACGAGGTAATAGACGTCCGCCTCGTGGCGGGCGAGCACTTCCAGCGCCAGCTCCGCCTGGCATCCGCGTGTGCCCAGATGCAGGTCGGATATGAACAATGCGGGCAGCCGCCGCGGCCCGTTCAAACTCGGTCTCAATCGCGCCTCATCCTATAGGCTTGAGTCTCGATGGCCCCCGGGGCCTCTATGGTCCATTCACGAGGCCAGCGCAATGCGCGGGGGCCGCCGGGCGCCTCCAGGATCGCGCTCGCGCCAGCGCTGGCCTTGCGATCCCACCGTCGCCGGAGACGCCGCCGACACGCCGAACGTCGCTAAACATCGACGGCTTGCGGAAGCGGCGGGGCTTCGGTCTTGGGCGCAAAGGGCGCGCGTCGGGCTTGTTAAAATTTTCCTAAGAGGCCGAGTTCGTCGCGGCCCCCGAGGGCCAAGCTCGCTACGCCGCGAATCAGCGGACGCGCCCAACCTGGGGAATGACGGCAAACCGCGCTTGCGTTGCGTGCGTTCGCGTGGCTTGCTAGCCTCGGGCGGGGGGGACGAACGATGGACGTGGCCAGACTTTATATAAAGTTGGGGCCGACTTGGCTCGTCGTCGGCATGGCGCTCGGCATCGGCATGGGCATGACGAAGTCTTTCGCGTTCATGCCATTGCACGCCCATATCAACCTCGTCGGCTTCGCCTGCCACACTCTGTTCGGCCTGACGCTGCGCCAATGGCCGGAACTCGCGCGCTCGGCGCTGGCGGTCGCGCAATTCTGGATTTTCGCGATCTCGACGCCGGTGATGGCGGTCGGGCTCTATTTCACGCTTCAGGGCGGTGTGGAGCTGCCGACGATCCTTGGCTCTATGGGCCTGTTGATCGGCGCGGCGTTGTTCTGCTTCATGGTCTGGCGGCGGATATGACCGACCTCGCCGCCGCCGCGCCCGACGCTCCGCCGATCGCGCTCAAGAATCTTTTCTATATGGCGCTCGCCTTCGCTTTGCTGGCGGTGGTCATCGCCATCGACAATGTGTGGCTGCTCAATTTCGTGCATGTGATGGCGGGCGTTATGTGGACGGGGATCGACCTGTTCATGGGCTTCGTCGTCGGCCCGATCGTGCGGTCCATGCCGCTGCCGGCGCGGCGCGCCTTCGTGCTGCGGCTGACGCCCAAAACCCTGTTCCTGCTGCCGACCTTGTCGATCATCACCTCGACCGCCGGCTATTTCCACGCCCGGCAGATCGGCTTCATGGCGCTGCCCTACCCGCAATTCTGGTGGGTGGCGGCGGCGCTGGCGATCGTCACGCTGCTGACCGTGCAGGGTCTCGGCTTCCTGCTGCCGACGAACCTGATGGTCTATTTCGAACTGAAGAAACCGCAGCCCGACGGCGCGCGCATCGGCCGGCTGATGCGCTGGTACTTTATCGCCGTCGCCACCCAAGGCGTCATGCAGATGGCGATCATCGTGGTGATGGCGAAATTCGTAACCGGGCTGTGAGCCCCGCTCACTCCGACGCCTGGTCGCCGCCGATCTTGTCGGCGAACAGCCCGATGGTCTTGCTGTAGACCGTGGCCGCGTTCCATTGCAGCAGCACCTGGAAGTTCGGCTGACCCTCATCCCAGCCCTGGCCGCGCTGCCAGCCCTTCGCGTGCAGGAAATTGGCGGTCGAGGCGAGAGCGTCCTCGGGGCTGTGGATGAGGTCGCCGGAGGAGCCGCCGGCAATGCTGGTGGCGTATTTGAGATAGGAGGTCGGCATGAACTGGGTCTGACCGATCTCGCCGGCCCAGGCGCCGTGCATCTCGCCGGGCGAGAGATCGCCGCGCTGGATGATCTTCAGCGCCGCGATCAATTCCTCGTGGAACTTGTCGGTGCGCCGGCAATCGTAGGCGAGCGTCGCCAGCGCGCTCAGCGTGTCGAACTTGCCGGTGGTCGAGCCGAAGCCGGTCTCCAGCCCCCAGATCGCCACCAGAACCTGGCCGGGCACGCCGTAGCGTTGCTCGATCTGTTGCAGCGGCTCGGCGTAGCGGCGCAGCAGGTTGCGGCCCTTCTTCAGGCCATAAGCGGTGATGTGACGCGAGGAGAAGGTGGCGAAGCTCTGCCCGAAGGCGCGCTGGCCGCGATCGTGGCTGATGACGTTTTCGTCGTAGGAGACGTTGTCGAGGGAACGCTCGATGACCGAGCGGGAGATGCCGGCTTGCGCGGCCTCCTGCTTGAAGCCTTGCAGCCAGGAGTCGAAGCCGTCGGGGCCGCGTCCGCATTGCGCCGCGCTCGCCGGCGCCGCCAACGCGGTCAAGAGGCTCGCGGCCAACGCCGCCGCGATAACGCGCTTCATTGAAATAACGCGCTTCATTGAAAATCTCCTCGGCTCCCGCCCGCCAGCGCTTTCCTTTACAATCTAGGCCATAAGGCGGCGGCTCGCCGCCGAAAGCCTCGCGCGCCGCGCCCAAGCGGGAACCTCGCGCACAATCGCGTGAAGCGGCCGCGTACCGCCGCGAGCGCCCGTCCTCAAGCGTGTCCGCGCGCGCGCAGACGGCCGCCGCGCGCGGCGCGCGAGCGCGCCGCCAACATGCGCGCCGGCAGCGCCGCCATCACCGCGCCCCGCTCGCTCTCGCTCATTTCCGGCCACAGCGAGATTTCGGCGACAGTCCGGCCGCAGCCCACGCACAGACCCGCCAGCGGATCGACGACGCAGATTTTTACGCAAGGAGACGAAGTCATCCCGCTTCAATAGGCGTCCCGACCGCCGATGAGAAGCGCCAACAGAGTCGTGATCTCGCCGAGCGCGGCCGAGGCGCCGCAGACATCGCCGGTCTGGCCGCCGATCTGGCTCCGCGCGAGGGCGACAAAAAGCCGCGCCGACCCCGCCGAGATCGCGCAGGCGAACAGCGCCCGCACCACCTCCAGCGTCAGCAGACCGAGCCCGACGGCGATCGCCGTCAGCGCCGCCGCCGCCGGCAATA
>JAJYDD010000047.1 GCA_021777795.1 Pseudomonadota bacterium
GACGATGAAATTGACGCTCTTGGTCGGCGCTGGCGCATGGCCGAACACGTCGCGCGAGCCGGCGAGCCGCGTCGCCAGTTCGCCGCGCATCCCCGCGTCGCCGCGCCAGAAGCGGCGCGTTCCGTCGCGGAAACGGTCGTTCCATTCACCCCAGGAATCCGGGAAGGCGCCGAGCCGGTAGCCGCCGGGGCCGATGTCCCAGGGCTCGGCGATCAGCTTGGCCGTGGCGAGCACGGGATCGGCGGCGAGCGCCGCCAGCATCGGCGCATGGGCGTCGAAGCCGCCGGGGCGGCGGCCCAAGGCGGGCGCGAGATCGAAGCGGAAGCCGTCGACGCCGCCCCATTGCATCCAGCGCCGCAGCGCCGCGACCGCCAGCGCCACGATCGGCGGCCGGTCGAGCGCAACGCAATTGCCGCAGCCCATGTCGTTGATGTAGCGGGCGAGATCGTCGGGGACGAGGCGGAAATAGGCGGCGTTGTCGAGGCCGCGAAACGAGATCGTCGGCCCGTCCTCGTCGCTCTCGCCGTTGTGGTTGAGCACCACGTCGAGCACGACTTCCAGCCCCTCGGCGTGCAGCGCGTCGGTGGCGCGGCGCACCTCGCGCCAGCCGTCGGGCGCAAGGCGCGGATCGGGCGCGCCCCAGAACACGGGATTATAGCCCCAGGCGTTGGAGAGCCCCAGCGGCGGCAGGTGGCGCTCGTCGACGAAGGCGTCGGCCGGCATAAGCTCCACCGTCGTCACGCCGAGCGACTTGATGTGCTTGAGCAGCGGCGTCTCGGCGAGCGCGGCGAAACGGCCGCGCGCGGCCTCGGGAATGTCCATGCGCAGGCGCGAAAAGCTGCGCAGGTTGACCTCGTAAACGACCGTATCGGCCATCGCCACGCGGGCGCGGCCGACTTCGCCGCCCGGAGAAGCGCGCACCACGCATTTCGGCATCACGGCGGCGGTGTCGGCGCCGCGCTCGAACATCGAGGGATCGAGCTTGAACGGGCGGTCGATTTCGGCGGCGTTGGGATCGACGAGCAGCTTGGCGGCGTCGAAGCGATGGCCGCGCGCGGGATCGAACGGCCCCTCGACGCGCAGCCCGTAGCGCGCGCCCTCGGTGAGCCCTGGCGCGAAGCCGCGATGATAGCCCTCGGAATCGGCGGTCAGCCCGATGCGCAGGGTCTCGCGCTCGCCTTTGTCGTCGAACAGGCAGACGTGGACGGCGGAGGCGTGCGGGGCGTAGACGGCGACTTCCCCCCCCTCCAGCCGGATGACGTGGCTGGATTCGGCGGGTTCGGTCATGCGGGCGTCCTCAGCCGTGCGTAAAGGGCGGCGTAGCGCCGCGCCGGGGTGCGCCACGAGACGTCGGCGCGCATCCCGTTGAGGCGCAGACGGCGCATGATCGCGGGATCGGCGTTCAGATCGAACGCGCGCGATATCGCATAGTCAAGCGCGCCGATGTCGGGGGGATAGAATTGCAGGCCGGTGGCGACGCCGGCCGACAGCGCCGCCTCGTTGGCGTCGATCACCGTGTCGGCGAGGCCGCCGACGCGCGCCACCAAAGGCGCCGCGCCATAGCGCAGCGCATAAAGCTGCGTCAGCCCGCAGGGCTCGAAACGCGAGGGCACGACCAGGAAATCGACGCCGGCCTGGATCAGATGCGCGAGCCGCTCGTCATAGCCGATGATGCAGCCGACGTGGTCGGGATAGGCCCCCTCCATATCGCGAAACCCCTGCTCCAGCGCCGGTTCGCCGGTCCCCAGCAGCGCGAGCTGGCCGCCGCGCGCGACGAGGCCGGGCAGGCAGGCGAGCAGCAGGTCCAGCCCCTTCTGGCTCGTCAGCCGCGAGACGACGCCGAACAGCGGCCCCGCCTCCGTCGCCGCAATGCCGAATTTCTCCTGCAACGCCTGGCGGTTGGCGTCGCGGTCCTGAAGCTTCAGGGCGCTGAAGGGACGCGCCAGCGTCGGGTCCGTCTCGGGATCCCAGACTTCGTCGTCGATGCCGTTGACGATGCCCTCGACATCGGCCGCGCGCGAGCGCAGCAGCCCGTCGAGCGCCATGCCGAATTCGGGCGTCAGGATTTCGCGCGCATAGGTCGGCGACACCGTGGTGATCTTATCGGCGAGCCGGATACCGCCCTTGAGGAAGCCGATGCCGCTGAAATATTCGACGCCGTCGAGGCTCATGGCCGCCGCCGGCAGGCCGAGCGGCCCAAGGAGATCGCCGTAATAATGGCCCTGGAAGGCCATGTTGTGGATCGTCAGCACCGTCGCCGGGCGCGGCGTCCCGTCATAATGCAGATAGACCGGGGCGAGGGCGGCCTGCCAATCGTGGGCGTGGACGACATCGGCGGCATAGGCGGGCGCCAGGCCCTTGGCGAGATCGGCGCCGACGCGGGCGAGCGCCGCGAAGCGGAAGGCGTTGTCCGGCCAATCGCGCCCGTCGGGGCCGAGATAGGGATTGCCCGGCCGGTCGTAGAGATGCGGGGCGTCGAGCACGAACAGGTCGAGCCCTGCTGCATGGGCCGCCAGCACCCGCGCCGGCCCGCCCATGAGAGCGGGATAGGCGTGGATCGCCTCGGCCTTTTCGAGCTTGGCCTTCACGGAAGGGTAGCCCGGCAAAAGCGTGCGCATCTCCACCCCCTCGCGCGGCAGCGCCAGCGGCAGCGCGCCGGCGACGTCGGCGAGCCCCCCGGTCTTGATGAGCGGGAAGGCTTCCGAGGCGATGGAGAGAACGCGCAGCATCGTTCAGGCGAGCTTGTCGATCATCGGCTGGGTGATGAGCACGACGCCCGTCTCGGTGCGGCGGAAGCGGCGGGCGTCCGCCTCCGGATCCTCGCCGACCACGAGGCCGTCGGGAATCTGCACGCTGGAATCGATGACCACCTTGTTGAGCCGACAGTTCTGTCCGACCCGCACATAGGGCATGATGACCGCCTCGTGGATCGTCGAATAGGAGTGGACGTGGCAACCCGTGAACAGCAGCGAGCGCGAGATCGCGGAGCCGGAGACGATGCAGCCGCCCGAGATCAGCGACGAGACAGCAAAGCCGCGCCGGCCGTCGATGTCGTGGACGAATTTGCCGGGCGGCGTGATCTCCGAAAAGGTCCAGATCGGCCATTGCCGGTCGTAGAGATCGAGTTCCGGCACGATCTCGGTGAGGTCGAGATTGGCCTGCCAATAGGCGTCCACCGTGCCGACATCGCGCCAGTACACCGTCGATTCCTCGCGCGAACGTACGCAGGAGCGCGAGAAATGATGCGCCACCGCTTTGCCGTTGGTGACCAGATAGGGGATCAGATCCTTGCCGAAATCGTGGGCGGAATTGGGGTCGGCGGCGTCGCGGCGCAATTCCTCGATGAGGAACTTGGTGTCGAAGACATAGATGCCCATGCTGCATAGCGAGACATCGGTGCGGCCGGGCATCGGCGGCGGGTTCTTCGGCTTCTCCAGGAAGGCCATGATGCGGTCGTGCTCGTCGACATGCATGACGCCGAAGGCGGTGGCCTCCTCAATCGTCGCCTCCAGGCAGCCGACCGTCACGTCGGCGCCGGACTCGACGTGCTGTTGCAGCATCTTCTCGTAGTCCATTTTATAGACGTGGTCGCCGGCCAGGATGACCATGTATTGCGGGCCGTAGCTCTCGATGATGTCGATGTTCTGATAGACGGCGTCGGCGGTGCCGAGATACCACATGGTCTCCGACACGCGCTGCGAGGCCGGCAGCACGTCGAAACTCTCGTTGCGCTCGGGGCGGAAGAAGTTCCAGCCGCGCTGCATGTGGCGGATGAGGCTGTGCGCCTTGTACTGGGTCGCCACCGCGATGCGGCGGATGCCCGAGTTCAGCGCGTTCGACAGCGCGAAATCTATGATGCGCGACTTGCCGCCGAAATAAACGGCGGGCTTGGCGCGCCTGTCAGTCAGTTCCATAAGACGGCTGCCGCGTCCGCCGGCCAGCACATAGGCCATCGCGTGACGCGCGAAGGGGGCCGTTGGCGCCGCTTGTTTCGTATCACCCATACTCGCTACCTCCCGACGCTGCCCGGCTCCCTTAATGCGCCGGGTTCATAACGAATTGAAGATGGATTCGTTGCTCGACGCCTCAGCCGATCAATCCCCCGGCCGCCATTCCAGGAACAAAGTCGCCAAGGGCGGCAGCGTCAGGGAGGCGGAGGCCGGCAAGCCATGCGCAGGCTGCGCCTCGGCGACGACGCCGCCGAGATTGCCGACGCCCGAACCCCAATATTCCCCCGCATCGGTGTTGATCGCCTCCGCCCAGCGCCCTTCCTTCGGCAGGCCGATGCGATAATTGCGGCGCACGACCGGCGTGAAGTTGGAGATCACGACCACCGGCGCGTCGCCCTCCGCGCCGAAGCGCAGGAAGGCCAGCACCGACTGGTCGAAATCGTTGACCACGACCCAGCGAAACCCCTCCGGCTCGCAATCGCGAACGTGCATGGCGGGGCGCGAGCGGTAGAAGGCGTTGAGGTCGCCGATCAGGCGCTTCAGGCCCTGGTGCGGAGCATGGTCGAGCAGCCACCACGGCAAGTCGGCGTTGCAATCCCATTCCGAGGTCTGGCCGAACTCCTGGCCCATGAACAGCAGCTTCTTGCCGGGATGGCCCCACATGAAGCCGTAATAGGCGCGCGCGTTGGCGAAGCGTTGCCATTCGTCGCCCGGCATCTTGGAGACCACCGAGCGCTTGCCGTAGACGACTTCGTCATGGGAGATCGCCAGCACGAAATTCTCGCTGAACGAATAGACCATGCTGAAGGTGATCTGATCGTGCGCCCAGCGGCGATACACGGGATCCTTGGCCATGTATTCCAGGGTGTCGTGCATCCACCCCATGTTCCATTTGAAGCCGAAGCCGAGGCCGTTGGCGCTCGTCGGCTTGGTGACGCCGGGAAAGGCGGTCGATTCCTCGGCGATCACGAAGGCGCCGGGAAACAGGCCATAGGCCGCCTCGTTGGCGCGCTTGATGAAGGCGATGGCGTCGTAATTCTCATTGCCGCCGTCGGCGTTCGGCGTCCATTCCCCGGCTTTGCGGGAATAATCAAGGTAGAGCATCGAGGCGACGGCGTCGACGCGCAGACCGTCGACATGGAAGCGGTCGAGCCAATAGAGCGCGCTGGCGTTGAGGAAATTGGCGACCTCGCGGCGGCCGAAATCGTAGATCGCGGTGTTCCAATCCGGATGGAAGCCGCGGCGCGGGTCGGCGTGCTCATAGAGCGGCGCGCCGTCGAACCAGGCCAAGCCATGCGCGTCGGTCGGGAAATGCGCCGGCACCCAATCGAGGATAACGCCGACCCCCATCGCATGGGCCTTGTCGACGAGCCGCGCGAAACCCTCGGGCGAACCGAAGCGCTTGGTCGGCGCGAACAGGCCGATAGGCTGATAACCCCATGATATGTCGAGAGGATGCTCCGTGACGGGCATGAACTCGATGTGGGTGTAGCCGAGTTCGGCGACATAGGGGATCAGCGTTTCCGCCAGTTCATCGTAGCTGAGCCAGCGCCCGCCCTCGCCGCGCCGCCAGGAGCCGAGGTGGCATTCGTAGATCGACATCGGCTTGCGCCGCAATTCGCCGTCGCCGCGCGCCTTCATATAGGCGGCGTCGGTCCACTCGAAATCGGAGGTGTAGGCGACGATGGAGGCGGTCGAAGGTCGCAATTCGGCCTCGAAGCCGAAGGGATCGGCCTTCAGCGGTTGCAAATCCCCGCTCGCCGAGACGACCTCGAATTTATAGACCGTGCCGGCGCCCAGATGGGGAATGAAGATCTCCCACAGGCCGCTGTCGAAGCGCTTGCGCATCTGGCAGCGCCTGCCGTCCCAGGCGTTGAAATCGCCGACGACGGAGACGCGGCTGGCGTTGGGCGCCCAGAGCGCGAACAGCACGCCCGGCACGCCCTCGTGGCTGGTGATCTGCGCGCCCAGGCGCTTGTAAAGTTCCCGATGCGTGCCTTCGATCATCAAATGGTCGTCGAGCGGCCCGAGCGCGGGACCGAAGGCGTAGGCGTCCTCGTAAGAGGAGACGCCGCCGGTGCGTTGCACCTCCAGCCGATAGGCCGGGCGCACGGCGCCTTTGGGCAGCAGCGCCTCGAAGAAATCGCCCTTGCGGCGTTCGAGATCGACCAGCGGCGCGCCCTCGCGGGTCAGGGCGCGCACCGAGATCGCGTCGGGGGCGAAGGCGCGGATCGCCCAGCCTTGCGGAGTGAGGTGCGGACCCATGAAAGAAAACGGGTCCTGGTGGCGCGCCGCCGCAAGGGCGTCGATGTCGGTTTCGTCAGCGCGCCAGTTTTCGCTCAATTCATTCCTCCCACGGCCGAGCGGCGGCTCGGCCATTCTTTAGGCCAATGGCTTGTACGGCGCTTTCCAGATGTCGTCGGCGTATTCGCTGATCGTGCGATCCGACGAGAACCACCCGGTGTTGGCCGTGTTCAATATGCTCGATCGTAGCCAAGCTTTGCGGTTCCGCCAAGCCACGTCGATTTTCTGCTGCGTCGCCCAGTAGGCGTCGAAGTCGGCGCAGACCATGAAATAATCGTGGTGGCGCAGCGTCTCGACGAGGCCGTGATAGCGGCCCCGGTCGTCGGCCGAGAACACGCCTGAGCCTATCGCCTCCAGCACGTCGCGCAGCACCGGCGAGGCCTCGATATAGGCGGTGGCGTCGATGCCCTTGGCGCGCTCGGCCTCGACCTCGTGGGCGGTGAGGCCGAAGATGAAGATGTTGTCGTCGCCCACCAGATCCTTCAATTCCACATTCGCGCCATCGAGGGTGCCGACGGTCAGCGCACCATTCAACGCCATCTTCATGTTTCCGGTTCCCGACGCTTCCATGCCGGCGGTCGAAATCTGCTCGGAGAGATCGACGGCGGGGATGATCGTCTCGGCCAGACTGACGTTGTAGTTCGGCAGGAAGACGACCTTGAGCAGGCCGCGCACGGTCGGGTCGGCGTTGACGGCGCGGGCGACGTCGATGGCGAGCTTGATGATGAGCTTGGCCTGGGTGTAGCTCGCCGCCGCCTTGCCGGCGAAGATTTTGACGCGCGGCGCGAAGTCTATCGTCGGATTGGCGCGGATCTCGTTGTAGCGGGCGATCGTCTCCAGGATGTTGAGCAACTGGCGCTTGTATTCGTGGATGCGCTTGATCTGCACGTCGAACATCGCGTCCGGGTCGAGGCGCTGATTGAGCGACTCGGCGGCGAGCTGGCCCAGCGCCACCTTGTTGGCGCGGCGCGCCAGCGCGACCTGCTCCTGCATTGCCGAATCGTCGGCGTAGCGCCCGAGCCCGCGCAGCACTTCGGCGTCGACGAGGCCCTTTTCACCGACGGCGGCGCGGATGATCGCCGAAAGCCGCGGGTTGCACTCCATCAGCCAACGCCGGAACGTGATGCCGTTGGTCTTGTTGACGATGCGGCCGGGGTAGACGAGGTTGAGGTCGTGGAACACCGTCTGTTTCATCAGATTGGTGTGCAGCCCGGAGACGCCGTTGATCTTGTGGCTGCCCACGAAGGCGAGCGCGCCCATGCGCACGCGCCGGCCGCTGTGTTCGTCGATCAGCGAGATCGAAGCCAGGAACTCGGGGTCGGCCATGCCCTTCTTGCGCACCCCGTCCAGATGCATGGCGTTGATGAGATAGATGATCTGCATGTGGCGCGGCAGCAGCCGCTCCATCAGCCCGACCGGCCAGCTTTCCAGCGCCTCCGGCAGCAGCGTATGGTTGGTGTAGGAGAACACCGAGCTGGTGATCTTCCAGGCCTCGTCCCAGGGCAGGCCGTTGAGATCGAGCAGGATGCGCATCAGCTCGGCGACGCCGATCGCCGGATGGGTGTCGTTGAGTTGCACCGCGACATGGTCGCCCAGCGAGCGCACGTCCTTAAACACCTTGACATGCCGGCGCACGAGATCGAGCAGCGAGGCGGAGGCGAAGAAATATTCTTGTCGCAGCCGCAATTCCTGTCCGGCCGGGGTCGCGTCCGAGGGGTAGAGCACCTTCGAGATCGCCTCCGCGCGCACGGAATCCGACAGCGCGCCGATGTAATCGCCGGCGTTGAAGGCGTCGAGCTTCAGCGGATCGGGGGCGCGCGCCGACCACAGCCGCAGCGTGTTGACGTGACGGCCGCGCCAGCCGACGATCGGCGTGTCGAAGGCGATCGCCTCGACCCGCTCGCCGGGTTGCCAGACATGGCGCACCGTGTCGCCCTCGCCCTGCACGGCCTCGACCCAGCCGCCGAAGCCGATGGCGTAATTGACCTCGGCGCGCTCGAATTCCCAGGGGTTGCCGTGCGACAGCCAATCCTCCGGCGCCTCCTGCTGCCAGCCGTTGCGGATGATCTGCTTGAACAGGCCGTTGTCGTAGCGGATGCCGTAGCCGTGCGCCGCGATTTGCAGGGTCGCCATCGAATCCATGAAGCAGGCGGCCAGCCGCCCGAGGCCGCCATTGCCGAGCGCCGCGTCCGATTCGATGCGCCGCAGCGAATTGAGATCGACGCCAAGCTGCGCCAGCGCCGCCGTCATCGGCTCGACGACGCCGACATTGGTCATCGCGTCGTACAACATGCGGCCGATGAGGAATTCCAGGCTGAGATAATAGACGCGCTTGCGGTGTTCCTCGTAGTTGCGATGGGTGGAGCCGATCCAGCGCTCGACCACGATGTCGCGGGTGGCGGCGGCCACGGAGAGAAACCAGTCGCGCTGGCTGGCCGCCACAGGGTCCTTGCCGACGACGAACTTGAGCTTGGCGAGCACGGCCGCCTTCAGCTCCTCGGCGCTGTAAGCGCGCACTTCGTCGCCCGTGGCGGCTTCCTGCGCAGGCGTGACCATATCCATGCCGAATCCCCTCTTTCGTCCGCCCGAAGCGTAGCAAGACCTATACATTGGGACTTTAACACCCGTACCATTATTGTGACTGGCGGCGAAACCGCCAAAACAGGGAGACGGGAGACGGCATGAAAATCGACGGCAAAGCCTATCGCACGATCTGGCGGGCCGGCCCCGCCGCCGTCGAGACCATCGACCAGACCCGCCTGCCGCACGAACTGGCGTTCCGGCGCCTGGACTCGCTGGAAGGCGTGGTCGAGGCGATCAAGACGATGGTGGTGCGCGGCGCGCCGCTGATCGGCGCTTCGGCGGCCTACGGGCTCGCCATCGCGCTCAGCGAAGCCGGCGACGACGCCAGCCTGGCGGCGGCCTATGCGGCGCTCAACGCCAGCCGCCCCACCGCCGTCAATCTCAGGCACGCGCTCGACGACGTGCGCGCCGTCGTCGCGCCGCTGCCCCCGCCTGAGCGCGGCGAAGCGGCGTTCCGGCGCGCCGACGAAATCTGCGAGGAGGATGTCAAGCTCAACCGCGCCATCGGCGAAGCTGGCTTCAAACTGATCGAGGCGGCGCATAAAGCGTCAGGGCGCCCGGTTCATGTGCTGACCCATTGCAACGCCGGCTGGCTCGCCTGCGTCGATTGGGGCACCGCGACCGCGCCGATCTATCTCGCCCATGATCGCGGCGTGCCCGTCCATGTCTATGTCGACGAGACCCGGCCGCGCAATCAGGGCGCTTCGCTCACCGCCTTCGAGCTGGGCCAGCACGGCGTGCCGTTCACTTTGATCGCCGACAACGCCGGCGGCCATCTCATGCAGCATGGCAAGGTCGATCTGTGCATCGTCGGCGCCGACCGGGTGACGGCTCGGGGCGACGCCGCCAACAAGATCGGCACCTATTTGAAAGCGCTGGCGGCGCGCGCGAACGGCGTGCCGTTCTATGTCGCCGCGCCCGGCACGACGATCGACTGGACCCTCGACGACGGCCACGCCATCGAGATCGAGGAGCGCAGCGCGCGCGAGGTCACGCATATCTGGGGCCGGCTCGCCGACGGGCGCGTCGCCGAGGTCGAGATCGCGCCGCCGGGGACACGCGCCGCCAATCCCGCCTTCGACGTGACGCCGGCGGAACTGGTGAGCGGGATCATCACCGAGCGCGGCGTCTCGGCGGCCAGCAAGCCGGCGCTGGCGGCGCTCTACGGTCGCGGCTAATCGCCGCAACTTGACGACGCCAGGGCGCTGCCCTCTATCTCCCGTTCTGCGGGTGTGGTCGGGGGCGCGATGCGGACGGGGTTAAGGTTCCTGGCGATTGTCGCGGCGACGCCGCTCGTCGCCTGCAATCCGCCCAGCGTCGCCAAGCGACCGCCGCTGCCCGTGCAGGCGGTGACGGCCAAGATGACGAATTACGCGCCGAAGCTGTCGCTGACCGGCGCGATCGCCGCCCGCGTCAGTTCCGACCTCTCGTTCCGCATCAGCGGCCGCGTCATCTCGCGCCGCGTCGATGTCGGCGCCCATGTGACGGCCGGCGAGGAATTGGCGCGCCTCGATCCCGCTTCCGCCCAGGCCGATCTCGACGCCGCCAACGCGGCGGTGGCCTCCGCGCAGGCGCTGCTGACGCAGAACCAATCGGCCTTCGACCGGCAAAAGCAGCTTCTCGATTCCGGCTTCACGACGCGCTCGGGCTTCGACACCGCCCAACAGAACCTGCGCACGGCGCAAAGCGCGCTCGACGGCGCCAAGGCGCAGGCGGCGACTGCGGCGGATGCGCTGACCTTCACCGTGCTGAAGGCCGAAAAGGCCGGCGTCGTCACGGCGCGCCAGATCGAGGTCGGCCAATATGCGCCCGCCGCCCAGACCGCCTTCACCATCGCCGAGGATGGGCCGCGCGACGCCGTGTTCAACGTCTTCGAATCGATCTTCTTCTCGCGCCCCGCCAGCGGCGACATCAAGCTGACGCTGGTCTCCGACCCGCGCGTCACGGCGCGCGGCCGGGTGCGCGAAGTCTCGCCGACCGTCAACACCCGCACCGGCACGGTGCTGGTCAAAGTCGGCCTCGTCGAGGGCGCCGACAAGATGCCGCTTGGCGCGGCCGTCGTCGGCGAGGCCGCCTTCGCGCCGAGCAAGGTGGTGGAACTGCCCTGGTCGGCCGCCGCCTCCGACGCCGGCAAGCTCGCCGTGTGGATCGTCGATCCCGCGAGCCGCGCGGTGTCGATGAAACGGGTCACGGCGCGCGCCTATGGCGACGAGACGCTGATCCTCGACGGTGGGCTCTCCGGCGGCGAGAAAGTCATCACGGCGGGCGGCAAGTTCCTCTATCCCGGCGAGATCGTCGCGCCGGAGGGAACGACGCCGTGAAGCGCCTCGCCCTGGCCGTCCTGCTGGCGCTCGGCGCCTGCGACAAGCCGCCGCCGCAGGCGGCCCAAATCCGCCCCGTGCTCTCGACGGTGGTCGCCGAGACCGCGACCGATCCGCTGCGGCTCGCCGGCAGCGTGACGGCGCAAGTCGAGACGCCCTTCGCCTTCCGTGTGCTCGGCCGGCTCACTTCGCGGCCCGTCGGCATCGGCGACCTCGTCGAGAAGGGCCAAACCTTGGCGACCATCGACCCGCTGGCGCTGCAACTGGCGGTGCGCTCGGCCGAGGCTGATCTCGCCAGCGCCGACGCGCAGGCCGCCAACGCGCTCGGCGTCGCCGACCGCCAAGGGGCGCTGCTGAAGACCGGCGCCGCCACCCAGGCTCAGATCGAGACCGCCAACCAGGCGCGCGATTCCGCGCTCGCCGGCCAGTCGCACGCCCGCGCCGCGCTCGCCAAGGCGCGCGGGGAACTGGGATACGCCGTGCTGAAGGCGGATTTCGCCGGTGTCGTCGCCAATACCGGCGCCGAGGTCGGGCAAACCGTGTCGCCGGGGCAGATGGTGGTCGATATCGCCAACCCCGCCCTGCGCGATGCGGTGATAGACGCGCCGGACACGGCGGCGGCGACGCTGCGCATCGGCGATCCCTTCGAAGTCGCCGCGCAGCTCGATCCCAGCGTGCGCGTCACGGGCAAGGTGCGCGAGATCGCCCCGCAGGCGGATGCGGCGACCCGCACCCGGCGCGTCAAGATCGCGCTCGACCACCCCTCCAGCGCGTTCCGCCTCGGCTCGACGATCACCGCCTGGCCGGCGGGCGCGGCGCGCGCGGCGGTCTGGTTGCCGGCCTCCGCGATCCTGACGCGCGATGGCAAGACCTATGTCTGGATCGTCGACCGCGCCGCGCTGAAGGTCTCGACCCGGGCCGTGACGCTCGCCGACCCCAAGGCCGATCCGGTCGAGGTGACGGGCGGTCTGGCGCCGGCGATGCGCGTCGTCACCGCCGGCGTCCACAGCCTCGTCGAGGGGCAAGAGGTCCGGCTCGAACAGCAGGCGAACCCGTGAAGCGCTTCAATCTCTCGGACTGGGCGCTCGAACACCGCTCGCTGGTCTGGTATTTCATGATCGTGTTCGCGGTCGCCGGGCTGTTCTCCTATCTCGGCCTCGGCCGCGAGGAAGACCCCAACTTCACCATCAAAACCATGGTCATCCAGGCGACATGGCCCGGCGCCAGCGCCGAGGAAGTCACCAAGCAGGTGACCGACCGCATCGAGAAAAAGCTCGATGAACTGGAATCGCTCGACTACACCAAGAGCGTCACCACGGACGGCAAGACCGTCGTCTTCGTCAACCTGCTGCCGACCACCAAGGCCAAGGACGTGCCTTACGCCTGGCTGACGGTGCGCAACATGATCGGCGACATTCAGTCGAACTTCCCCTCCGGCGTGCAGGGCCCGTTCTTCAACGACCGTTTCGGCGACGTCTACGGCAACATCTACGCCTTCACCGCCGACGGCCTGACCGAGCGGCAGTTGCGCGATCAGGTGGAGTTCGCGCGCTCAAAAGTTCTGACCGTGCCCAATGTCGGGCAGGTGCAGATCCTGGGCGCGCGCGACGAGGCGGTTTATCTCGATTTCTCCACCCGCAAGGTGGCGGCGCTGGGGCTCGACGCGACGGCGATCGCCAATTCGCTGCGGGCGCAAAACGCCATCGCGCCGTCGGGCACCATCGAGGCGGGGCCGGAGCGCATCTCGGTGCGCGTCGATGGACAGTTCACCTCGGAGGCCAGCCTCAGCGCCATCAACCTGCGCGTCAACGACCGCTTCTTCCCGTTGACCGACGTCGCGACGATCAGGCGCGGTCTCGTCGATCCCCCGGATTCGCTGTTCCGCTTCAACGGCAAGCCGGGCATCGCGCTCGCCATCGGCATGAAGGCGGGGTCGAACCTGCTCGATTTCGGCAAGGCGCTCGAAAAGAAAATGCACGAGATCGTCGGCGATCTGCCGATCGGCGTCGATGTCGCCAAAGTCTCGGACCAGCCGGCGGTGGTGGATAAAGCGGTCTCCGGTTTCACCGAGGCTTTGTTCGAGGCCATCGCCATCGTGCTGTTCATCAGCTTCGTGAGCTTGGGCCTGCGCGCGGGACTGGTGGTGGCGATCGCGATTCCGCTGGTGCTGGCGATCACCTTCCTGGTCATGTCGATCTGGGGCATCTCGCTGCAACGCATTTCGCTCGGCGCGCTCATCATCGCGCTCGGCCTGCTCGTCGACGATGCGATGATCGCGGTCGAGATGATGGTGGCGCGGCTCGAAGTCGGCGACAACCTCAGGCAGGCGGCGACGCATGTCTATGTCTCCACCGCCTTCCCGATGCTGACGGGAACGCTGGTGACGGTGGCCGGCTTCATCCCCATCGGGCTCAATTCGAGTGCTGCGGGAGAGTTCACCTTCACGCTGTTTGTCGTCATCGCGGTGTCGCTGCTGACGTCGTGGATCGTGGCGGTGCTGTTCACGCCGCTGCTCGGCGTGACGCTGCTGCCGGCGACGATGAAGAAACACGGCGAGCGCAAGGGCTGGTTCGCGCGCGGCTTCGGCGGCGCCTTGATCGTCGCCGCGCGCTGGAAATGGGTGACCATCGCGCTGACGCTGATCGCCTTCGGCGGCTCGATCTACGGCATGAAATTCGTCGAGCAGCAGTTCTTCCCGAGTTCCGACCGGCCCGAGTTGATCGTCGATTGGAACTTAGCCCAGAACGCCTCGATCCACGAGACCGACGCCGAGATGGCGAAGTTCGAAAAGGACATGCTGCAAGGCAACCCGGACGTGGATCATTGGTCGACCTATGTCGGCGCCGGCGCGCCGCGCTTCGTGCTGTCCTTCGACGTGCAGGTCGGCGACGCCGCCTATGGGCAGACGGTGATCCTGACCAAGGGCCTCAACGTGCGCGACAAGCTGCGCGCAAAACTCCAGGCCTATCTCACGCATACGTTTCCGGGCACGGACGCTTACGTGAAATTGCTCGACATCGGGCCGCCGGTCGGGCGGCCGGTGCAATATCGCGTCGGCGGCCCCGATCTCCAGGAGGTGCGGGCGCTGGCGCAGAAGGTCGCCGCCGCTATGGCGACCAACAACTATCTCGCCGAGCCCGTCTATGATTGGATGGAGCCGGGCCGCGTGCTGAAAGTGGAGGTCTTGCAGGACAAGGCGCGCCAACTCGGCGTTTCCTCGCAAGACATCGCCTCGACGCTCAACAGCGTCGTCAGCGGCAACGCGATCACCCAGATCCGCGACGACATCTATCTCATCAACGTCATCGCCCGCGCCCAGGCGGACGAGCGCGGCTCGATCGCCGTCTTGCGCAGCCTGCAACTCAACGGCAATGGCGGTCAGGCGGTGCCGCTCGCGGCGGTGGCGAAGTTCGGCTACGGGCTGGAGCAGCCCAAAATCTGGCGCCGCTCGCGCCTGCCGACCGTCACCGTGCAAGCGGCGGTGCGCGGGCCCGTGCAGCCGGCGACCGCGGTGACCGAGTTGCAACCGAAGATCGACGCGCTGCGCGC
>JAJYDD010000048.1 GCA_021777795.1 Pseudomonadota bacterium
AGACGGCCGCAAGGTCCGTTTCGCCAAGCGTTCCGGAGATTTGATCGATGGCTGAGGCCAAGGACAAGGGCGGCAAGACCGCCAAGACGGCAAAGGATTCCTCGGCCCCCAAGGGCGGCGGTAAGCCGGAGCCGAAAACCAAGGGTCGTCCGACGCAGAGCGAAGTCGCCGCCGCAGGCAAGGTGCAGGCCGCGCCGAAGGACTATGTCGCGCGGCTGAAGGCCCAGTACGACCAGGAAATCGCGCCCGCGCTGATGAAAGAGTTCGGCTACAAGAACAAGCTCGAAGTGCCGAAGATCGACAAGATCGTGCTCAACATGGGCGTCGGCGAGGCCGTCAACGACACCAAGAAGGTGACGTCGGCCGCTAATGATCTCGCGCTGATCGCCGGCCAGAAGCCGGTCGTCACCCGCGCCCGCAAGGCGATCTCCACCTTCAAGGTGCGCGAGAACATGCCGATCGGCGCCAAGGTGACTTTGCGCAAGACCCGCATGTACGAGTTCCTCGACCGTCTGGTGACGATCGCGTTGCCGCGCGTGCGCGACTTCCGCGGCCTCGACCCCAAGAGCTTCGACGGGCGCGGCAATTACGCCCTCGGCGTCAAGGAGCACATCATTTTCCCCGAAATCGATTACGACAAGGCGGAATCGATGTTGGGACTTGACATTGTGGTCTGCACGACGGCTAAGACCGACAGCGAGGCGCGGGCTCTGCTGCGCGCCTTTAATTTCCCGTTCCGGCAGTGAACTTCGGCTTTCTCCTTACGGAAAGAACCAGGGTTCAAACGCGGATAACCGGAGGCCTTTGATGGCTAAGAAAAGCGCAATTGAGAATAACCTGCGCAAGCAGCGGATGGTGAAGAAATTCGCCGCTCGCCGTCAGCGCCTGCTCGACATCGCCAACAGCGAAGGCAATTCGATGGAGGAACGCTTCGAGGCGCGCCTCAAGCTCGCCGAATTGCCGCGCAACGGCGCCGCCATCCGCGTCCGCAATCGCTGCGAGGTGACGGGGCGCCCGCGCGGCTTCTACCGTAAGGTAAAGATGAGCCGCATCGCCTTGCGTGAGCTTGGCAACAAGGGCCTGATCCCAGGCCTCGTGAAGTCGAGCTGGTAAGGGGGACCGCAAAATGTCAGTCAACGATCCCCTAGGCGATATGCTGACCCGCATCCGCAACGCGCAAATGCGCCGTCGCGGCAAGGTCTCCACGCCCGGCTCCAAGCTGCGCCAGCACGTCCTCGACGTGTTGCAGGCCGAGGGCTATATCCGCAGCTACTCGACCACCGATTACGGCAATGGCCGCACCGAGTTCGAGATTGAACTCAAATATTTCGACAACCAGCCGGTCATTCGCAAGATCGACCGGGTTTCGAAGCCGGGCCGGCGCGTCTATGTCGCCGTCGATGGCATGCCGCGCGTCGCCAACGGCCTCGGCGTCTCGATCCTTTCAACGCCCAAGGGCGTGATGGCGGATCACGACGCTCGCGAGGCCCATGTTGGCGGCGAAGTGCTCTGCACTGTGTTCTGACGGGAGTTGATTCATGTCTCGTGTCGGAAAGAAACCCGTCGTCATCCCGGCCGGCGTCACCGCCAAGGTCGAAGGCCAGCTTGTCGCCATGAAGGGCGCCAAGGGCGAACTCCAGTTCACCGCGCCCGACGCGGTGTCGGTCAAGCTCGAAGGCGGCTCAGTGTCAGTGACGCCGCTCGGTCAGGATAAGCGCTCGCGCTCCCTGTGGGGCACGGCGCGCGCGCGAGTGCAAAATCTCGTCACCGGCGTCTCGCAGGGGTTCGAGAAGAAGCTTGAGATCAACGGCGTCGGCTACAAGGCGGCAGTGGCGGGCAAGAACCTGCAACTTTCGCTCGGCTACAGCCATGATGTGGTCTACCCGATCCCCACCGGCGTCACCATCACGACGCCGAAGCCGACAGAGATCACTGTCGCCGGGGTAGACAGGCAGCAGGTCGGCCAGGTCGCGGCGGAGATTCGCGACTTCCGTGGTCCCGAGCCTTACAAGGGCAAGGGCGTCAAATACGCGGGCGAGTTCATCTTCCGCAAGGAAGGGAAGAAGAAGTAATGGCCAAGCACCTTTCTCCCACCGACCGGCGCAAGGCGCGCGTGCGTCGCGGTCTGGCGACCAACGCTGGCGGCCGTCCCCGCCTCAGCGTGTTCCGCTCCTCGGCGCAGATTTACGCTCAGATCATCGACGATTCCAAAGGCGTCACCGTCGCCGCCGCCTGCTCCCTGGAGAAGGCGATGCGCGAGGAGTTGAAGACCGGCGCGAACGTCGAGGCGGCCAAGAAGATCGGCCTCGCCATCGCCGAGCGCGCCAAGGCGGCGGGCGTGACACAGGTCGTCTTCGACCGTGGCGGCTATCTCTTTCATGGGCGCGTCAAAGCGCTCGCCGAGGGCGCCCGCGAAGGCGGCCTCGACTTCTGAACCCAGCGAGCGGGCGCCTCGGGGTTTCCGCGCAAGTGACGGTGTAAAATTATGGCTCGTGAAGAAGGCGGCCGCGGCCGCAGGGATGACCGGGAGGAGCGCGACAGCGAGTTCGTTGATCGTCTCGTCCACATCAACCGCGTGGCGAAGGTGGTGAAGGGCGGGCGGCGCTTCGGCTTCGCCGCGCTCGTCGTCGTCGGCGATCAGAAGGGCCGCGTCGGCTTCGGCCACGGCAAGGCGCGCGAAGTGCCGGAAGCGATCCGCAAGGCGACGGAAGCCGCCAAGCGCGGCGTCGTCCGCGTGCCGCTGCGCGAGGGCCGGACGTTGCATCACGACGTGCAGGGCCGTCACGGCGCCGGCCGCGTGATCCTGCGCGCCGCGCCGGCGGGCACTGGCATCATCGCCGGCGGCCCGATGCGCGCGGTGTTCGAGGCGCTCGGCGTCCACGACGTCGTGTCGAAGAGCCAGGGCTCGTCGAACCCCTACAACATGATCCGCGCGACCTTCGCGGCGCTCGCCAACGAGGACAGCCCGCGCGCTGTCGCCGCCCGGCGCAGCCTGAAGGTGTCGACGATTCAGTCACGACGCGTCGGCGTCGAAGCTGACGCGTCGGATTCCTGAGCGGGAGACGAACATGACCGACTCCCATATCAAGCTGGTCCAGGTCCGCTCGGCGATCGGGCGCCCCGGGGATCAGACCGCGACGCTCAGGGGCCTTGGGCTCGACAAAATCGGCCGCGAGTCGCGCGTGAAAGACACGCCCGCCAATCGCGGCATGATCAAGAAGATCGCGCATCTCGTGCGCGTCGTCGAGGGATAAGACCATGAAACTCCACGACGTAAAGGACAACGACGGCGCCCGCCCGGCGCGGATGCGCGTCGGGCGCGGCATCGGCTCCGGCAAGGGCAAGCAATCGGGCCGCGGCGGCAAGGGCCAGACCGCGCGTTCGGGCGTGCGCATCAAGGGCTTCGAGGGCGGCCAGATGCCGCTGCATCGTCGCTTGCCCAAGCGCGGTTTCAATCCGGTCGATCCGCGCGATCTCAACGAGGTCAATCTCGGCCGCGTGCAGAGCGCGATCGACGCCGGCAAGCTCGATGCGGGCCAGCCGGTGACTGTGGAAGCGCTGGTCGCGGCGGGCGTCTGCGCCCGGGTGCGCGACGGCGTCAAGCTGCTTGGCAAAGGCGAACTCAAGAGCGCCGTGCATTTCGAGGTTTTCGGCGCCTCGAAGAGCGCGTTGGAAGCGATCGAGAAGCTTGGCGGCTCTGTCAAGACGCTGGCGCCGGAAGCGGCGGCGGCCTAAGCACTGCCGGACGGGTGTCGAGCCCTCTCGGGGTCGACATTGCGGTTCATCTGAACCATATGGCACGGGGCGGTGCGTCGGAACCGGCGCGCCGCCCCTCGCGCGTCAGGACGCGCGGAGATCAGCGGAGCATCCTCATGGCGTCGGCGGCCGAACAGCTCGCGGCAAACATCAATTGGGCGGCGTTCGGCAAGGCCGAGGAGCTCAAAAAGCGCATCTGGTTCACACTCGGCGCGCTCGTCGTCCTCCGCCTTGGCACCTATGTCCCGCTGCCCGGCATCAACGCCGACGCGTTCGAGAAAGCCTTCACCGGCCACGGCCAGGGCGTACTCGACATGTTCAACATGTTCTCGGGCGGCGCGGTGCAGCGCATGGCGGTGTTTGCGCTCAACATCATGCCCTACATCTCGGCCTCGATCATCATTCAGCTTTTGAGTTCGGTGATCCCGTCGCTGGAGGCGATCAAGAAAGAGGGCGAGGCGGGACGCAAGACGCTCAACCAATATACGCGCTACCTGACCGTGGTGCTGGCGATCTTCCAGGCCTACGGCATCTCGATCGGGCTGGAGGGGCGGCCCGGCATCGTCGCCGACCCCGGCTTCCTGTTCCGTATCTCGACGATCCTGACCCTCACAGGCGGCACGATGTTCCTGGTCTGGCTCGGCGAGCAGATCACCTCGCGCGGCGTCGGCAACGGCTCCTCGCTCATCATCTTCGCTGGCATCGTCGCGCGCCTGCCGCAGGCCTTCGCACAATTGTTCGAACTCGGCCGGCAGGGCTCGATTTCGACCGGCCTGGTGCTCGGCGTGCTGGTGATGGTGCTCGTCATCACCGCCTTCATCGTGTTCATGGAGCGGGCGCAGCGGCGCGTGCCGATCACCTATCCGCGCAAGCAGATCGGCAACAAGATGTACGAGGGACAGAGTTCGTTCCTGCCGTTGAAGCTCAACACCTCCGGCGTCATCCCGCCGATCTTCGCTTCCTCGCTGCTGCTGCTGCCGACCACCGCCGCCAATTTCGCCAGCGGCGCGGCTAGCAACAGCTACCTGGCGGCGGCGCTGGCGATTCTGTCGCCCGGCGGGCCGGTCTATCTCGTCATCTATGTCGCGCTGATCGTCTTCTTCGCCTTCTTCTACACCGCGACAGTGTTCAATCCGCAGGATACCGCCGACAACCTCAAGAAGCACGGCGGCTTCATTCCAGGCGTGCGCCCGGGCGAGCGCACCGCGCAATATATTGACCAGATCCTGACCCGCATCACCGTCCTGGGCGCCGGCTATCTGGCGCTGATTTGCGTCCTGCCTGAGATGTTGCGATACAATGCCGCCGGTTTCTTTGTGTTCGGGGGAACGTCGCTGCTGATCGTCGTCAACGTGACGATGGACACGGTGGCCCAAATTCACGGACACTTGCAAGCGCACCAATACGAAGGCTTGATTCGCAAAGCCAAGCTGCGGGGGAGGAAGAGATGAGGTTGATACTGCTCGGGCCGCCTGGCGCCGGCAAAGGTACGCAAGCCGCGCGACTGACCGAGAAGTATGGCATTCCTCAGCTCTCTACCGGCGACATGCTGCGCGCCGCCGTCAAGGCCGGCACTCCGATCGGCCTCAAAGCCAAAGCGGTGATGGACTCTGGTGCGCTAGTCTCCGACGAGATCGTCGTCGGCATTATTGCCGATCGGATCCAGGAGGCCGACGCCCGCAACGGCTTCATTCTCGACGGTTTCCCGCGCACAGTGAACCAGGCCGAGGCGCTCGACGCGCTGCTCGCCGCCAAGGCGATGAATCTGGACGCGGCGATCGAACTCGTGGTCGATGCGCCAAAACTGGTCGCCCGCATCGTCAACCGCGCCGCGGAGGCCGCCAAGGCCGGCCACCCCGTGCGCAAGGACGACGACCCGGAAGTGTTCAAGACTCGCCTGGAGGCCTATTTCCGGGATACTGCCGCAGTTACGCCGCATTATCGCGTGAAGGGGATTCTGCGGGAGGTCGACGGCATGGCGAGCATCGACGAAGTCACGAAGGCTATAGACGCGGTTCTGGCCCACGCTTCGTGATGGAAGAACAGCAGGTCATCGTCGAAAGGCGCGGCTGCGCCGGATGGCTTATTCTCAATCGTCCGCAAGCGCTGAACGCGATCAACCTGCAAATGGTGCGTGAGATTTCCGCGGCGCTCGAAGACTTCGAGCGCGACGCGCGAGTTGATCGCATCGTCGTCACGGGCTCCGGCGAGCGCGCGTTTTCCGCCGGCGGCGACATTCGCTGGCTATACGAGCGCGGACGCGCTGGCGATTACGCCGCGCAATCGGCGTTCTTCCGCGAAGAATATGGGCTTAATGCGCGCATCAAGCGCTATCCCAAGCCCTATGTGTCGCTGATCGACGGCATCGTCATGGGCGGCGGCGTCGGTGTTTCGCTACATGGCTCGCATCGCGTGGTCAGCGAGAAGGCGGCATTCGCGATGCCGGAGGTCGGCATCGGCTTCTTCCCCGATGTTGGTGCGACCTACGCGTTGCCGCGCGTTCCGCATCGTTTCGGCGTCGCGATGGCGGCGACCGGCTTGCGCGCCAAGGGCGCGGACATGGTCGCGCTCGGCCTCGCCACCGCCTATGTCGAAAGCGGGCAACTCGCCGCCTTGGGAAAGGCGCTGGAGTCGTCCGGCGATACGACAGCCATTATCGGTGAGTTCGCGTCTCAGCCTCCACCTTCGCCGCTGTTCGCCCAAGCGTCGATCGTCGAGAACGCCTTCGCGCAAGCCGACGCGGCTAACATCGCGGCGGCGCTGAGCGCCGAGGGGTCTCCATTCGCCCGATCATTGGCGGATATGATGGCGACGAAATCCCCGACCTCGATCGCGATTGCGCTGCGGCAGATGCAAATCGGCGCAAATCTGTCATTCGAGGAAGCAATGCGCGTCGAGTTGCGGATCGTGACGCGAATCTGCCGAGGTCACGACTTCTACGAGGGCGTGCGGGCGACGATCGTCGACAAAGACAACCGCCCGCAATGGCGTCCGCCGACAGGCGAGCGTCCGGTCGAGGCTGACATCGACGGTTACTTTGCGCCACTCGGCGCCGATGAGTTGAACCTTGCAGGAGAGACTGCATGAGATACCAAATGCGCCAAAGCCGGGACGGCGTCATCCGCATCGTCGACCAGGCGCCGCGGCCCTCGGATGGCGGCAGGTTCGCCGCCGCCTTGCCCGACGCCGCCGAGGCGCTGGTCTGGTTCATGCGCACGATGGCCTGTGTCTGGGTCGCCAAGGGCCTGTTCAACTGGGCAGTGTTAATGGGACTTAACCCGCGTTTCGGCGATTTCACGATGTTGCCGCGGGCTTTGCAAACCACGATCGTATTCTTCGCCGGCGCCGATCTGCTTGCGGCGATCGGCATGTGGCTGGCGGCGCCCTGGGGCGGCGTGCTTTGGCTGTTGTGCGCCGCGCTCGAGGCGGTTTCGCCGTTTTTCGGCGGTCGCGCGGCGGTGCTTGGGGCGGTCGGCATAGCGCTCAACGTCGCGCTCATCGCGGCCTATTTCACGCTCAAGTGGCGCGCCGACCAGGAAAGACGGTGAACGGAAAGCAACGTTTATCTATAGTAAATGCGCCGCAGGCGCCGCTCTTGGTTAAGCGAATTGCATAGTAAATTTCGCTTTGAATTCAGGCTAGATTCACCCAAAACAGGAAACTGTGGATTCATCTTGTCCTTTAAACTCAGATTCAGTCCCGTTGCCGTATAGTCCTCTCATCGAAGGCCGGACAAGTATATCGGTCGAGGCGGATCAGGAAGGCGGGATCGACATGAACATGCTTGCTAAAAAGGAAGACGGTCACCCCCGTGCGGAACGCATCGCGACCGTGCGCCCCCTCTATCTGGAAACCCTGAACATGGTCGAGCGGCTGCATCGCCGCCTGCTCGACGTCATCAAGGACGAGTTCGACCGTCGCGGTCGCTCCGACGTCAACGCCGTGCAGGCTTTGCTTCTCTACAACATCGGCGACAAGGAGTTGACCGCCGGCGAGTTGCGCACACGCGGCTATTACCTGGGCTCGAATGTCTCCTACAACGTCAAGAAGCTGGTGGAGATGGGCTATCTGCATCACGCCCGTTCGCGCGTCGATCGCCGGTCGGTGCGCATCAGCCTGACGGACAAGGGCCGCGACGTGCACAAGATCGTCGTCAGCCTCTATGAGAAGCACGCCATGACGGTCGAGCAGATCGGCGGCGTCGTCCCCGACGATTTCCAGCGCATGAACCAGTCGCTGGCGCGGCTGGAGCGTTTCTGGACCGATCAGATCAAATATCGCCTCTGACGGTTCGCACCTCCGCCCCCTTAACAAGGCGCCGCAAGGCGCCTTTTTTTGCGCCCGCTATTCGGCGGCCATGCGCGAAGGCGGCGGGCGGGGTTCGCGCCGCGCGCGCCGCGCTAGGGCCTCGCGCTCGGCCGCGCGTCCAGCCAGCATCGGCGTCGGGTCGAGCCCGAGCGGCAGCGCCGTCACGTCGCGCAGATCCTGGCGCGAAAGGCCGATGTCGGCGAGACCGCGATCGTCGAGGGCGCCGAGCGCCGTGAGGGCGCGGCGGTTCTCGGCGACCCGGATTGGCCAAGACAGCAGCGACAGGGCAAGCAAAGCAAAACGGCGAAGCATGGGACGATCTCCTTGCCCCCTGCTTGCCGCCCGACAGCGCTTGACGAAAGGCACAGTTTGACGACAATTCCGGAAACTGTACCGATACAATTCTCGGACAAGCCGGATGGACACGCTCGACGCCCCCGCCAGCCGCATCCATTTCGTTGTCGCTGCGCTGCGCGCGCGCATCGAATCCCGAGCCTTGCCGCGCGGCGCCCGCCTGCCCTCGGTGCGCCGGCTCGCGGAGGAACTCGGCGTGTCAAAATCCACGGTCGTCGAGGCCTATGATCGGCTGGCGGCGGAGGGCGCGGTCGAGGCGCGGCGCGGCTCCGGCTTCTATGTCGCCGCAGCCCCCGCGCCGCTAAAGCTCGCCGACGCGCCGACTCTGGACCCCGCGGTCGATCTCTTGACCCTGGTGCGGCGCGCGCTTCACGACGATCCCGACGCCCTGCACCCGGCCTCCGGCTGGCTGCCGGAAAGTTGGCTGCCGGGCGAAGGCGTCGAAAAGGCGGTGCGCGCCGTCGCGCGCGGGCCGGCGCTCACCAAGCTGCGTTACGATTCCCCGCGCGGATTCGAGCCGCTGCGCCGCCTCATCGCGGCCAGGCTCGCCGAGCGCGGCGCCCCCATCGATCCCGCCCGACTCGTGCTCACGGATTCCGCGACCCAGGCGCTCGATCTGGCGCTGCGATTCTTCGTCTCGCCGGGCGATCGCGTGGTGATCGACGACCCTCGCTATTTCAACCTCGTGCCGCTGATCTCCTCCCACCGCGCGGAGATCCTTTGCGTCCCCTTTACACGCGAAGGTCCCAACGTCGCGGAGTTGGAAGCGCTCTTCGCGCGCGAGCGACCGCGCGTCTATCTGATGTTGGTCGGCCCGCACAATCCGACCGGGGCGACGATGTCCTCCGCCGTCGCGCATCGTGTGCTGCGGCTCGCCGAGATCTACGACGTCGCCATCGTCGAGGACGATGTCTATGGCGATTTCGAGAGCTTGCCCTCGCCCCGGCTCGCGGCCCTCGACGGCTTCTCGCGCGTGCTTCAGGTCGGCGGCTATTCCAAAACCGTCACTGCCGCGCTGAAAATCGGCTTCATCGCCGGCCGCGCCGATTGGATCGAGGCTCTTGTCGATTTGAAGCTCGCCACCACTCTCGGCAATTCCTCCTTCGCGGCGGCGACCGTGCACGCCTTTCTCGCCGAGGGCGGTTACCGGCGCCATCTCGACGCGCTGCGCCCGAAGCTCGCCGACGCCACCGGGCGGCTGATGACAAGGCTGCGCGCGCTCGGCGTCACGCCCTATGTCGAGCCGCGCGCGGGCATGTTCGCCTGGGGCGAGTTGCCGGACGGGCTCGACGCGACGGAGGTGGCGCGCATCGCGCAAGAGCGCAACGTGGTGTTCGCGCCGGGGCGCTCGTTCTCCGCCGATCCGCAATGGCGCGGCTACATGCGCTTCAACGTCGCCGTCAACGATCCCCGCGTGTTCGAGACCTTGGAATGGGCGATGGCGCGCCTCGCTCAGGCGGAATAGGCGGCGCGATACCAATCGACGAAGGCGCGCACGCCCGTCTCCATTTCGGTCTCGGGGACATAGCCGGTCAGCGCCCGCAACAGGTCGGGCGAGGCACAAGTCGCCGGCACGTCGCCCTTCTGCATCGGCAACAAGCGGCGCGCGATGGGTCGGCCGAGCGAGCGCTCCACCGCCTCGACGAAGGCCAGCAGCCCGACTGGCCGGCCGCCGCCGATATTGACGACGCGATAGGGCGCCGCCGGCGATAGCGAGTCCAGCGGCCCCGACGGCGCGCCCTCCTCCGGCGGCAGGTCGATCAGCCGCCGCACGGCCTCGACGAGATCGTCGATATAGGTGAAGTCGCGGCTCATCCGCCCTTCGCCGTAGACGTCGATCGGCTCGCCCTTCAGCCCTGCCGCCACGAACTTGAACAGCGCCATGTCGGGCCGTCCCCAGGGTCCGTAGACGGTGAAAAAGCGGAAGGCGGTGGTCGGCGTCTTCCAAAGATGCGCGTAAGCGTGCGCCATGTCCTCGCCCGCCTTCTTGGTGGCGGCGTAAAGAGTCAGCGGATGGTCTGTGCGGTCGATTTCGCGGAACGGCGTTGCCGCGTTGGCGCCGTAGACGGAGCTGGTCGAGGCCAGCAGCAGATGGCGGGCGCCGCGCGAAAGCTCCAGCACGTTGAAGGTTCCCACGAGATTGGCGTCGATATAGGCGCGCGGGTTCTCCAGCGAGTAGCGCACGCCCGCCTGGGCGGCGAGATGAACCACGATGTCGGGCTTGGGCTCGGCGAAGGCGGCGAGCGCGTCCGCGTCCTCCAGCATCGCGACGTGGCCGCGAAAGCGGGGAAAGCGTCCAAGCTCGGCCCAGCGCGCCGCCTTCAAGCGCACGTCGTAATAGGGCGTCATGCCGTCGTAGCCGTCGACCTCATGGCCGTCGGCGAGCAGGCGCTGGCTCAAGTGGAAGCCAATGAAGCCCGCCGCTCCGGTGACAAGAATCCGCATCGCAATCCCTCTGCCCCTTCCGCTATAACCGGCGCGCCATGACCAAATCCCTGCTCACTCTCAACGCTGGCTCGTCGTCGCTCAAATTCGCGCTGTTCAGCGCCGAGACCTTGGCCGAACACGGCCGCGGCGAGATCGAACATCTCGGCGCGCAGGCGCGCCTCGCCTTCCGGCCGGCGCAGGGGCCCGCCATCGCCCACACCTTGTCCGCCGAGGAGGGCGGCGACCACCACGCGGCGCTGAAAACGGCGCTCGCCACCATCGCCAAAGCGACGCCTCATCTCGATGTCGCCGCCGTCGGCCATCGCATCGTGCATGGCGGGATGCAATTCTCCAAGCCGGCGCTGATCGACGAGACCGTTTATGCCGCGCTGGCGGCGTTGGAGCCGCTGGCGCCGCTGCACCAGCCGCACAATCTGGCCGGCGTGCGCGCGGCGCGGGCGCTGTTTCCGGGAGCGCCGCAGATCGCCTGTTTCGACACCGCCTTTCATCGCGGCCACGATTTCGCTGCCGACGCTTATGGCCTGCCGCGCGCGATGTACGACGAGGGCCTGCGCCGTTACGGCTTCCACGGCCTCTCTTACGAATACGTGAGCGGGCGGCTGCGCGAGATCGCGCCGGAGATTGCAGGCGGTCGGGTGGTGATCGCCCATCTCGGCAATGGCGCTTCGATGTGCGGCTTGCGCGACGGCCGCTCGGTCGCCTCGACGATGGGCTTCTCGACGCTCGACGGCTTGATGATGGGCACGCGGCCGGGCCAGCTCGACCCCGGCGCCCTGCTCTATCTGATGTCGGCCAAGGGCTACGACGCGGCGAGCCTCACCGATCTGCTCTATCATCGCTGCGGCCTGGCCGGCCTTTCCGGCGTCTCCAACGACTGGCGCGAAGTCGAGGCCTCCGCCTCGCCGCGGGCCGTGGACGCCGTCGCCTATTTCGTCCGCCGCATCCGCGTCGAACTCGGCGGCCTCGCCGCCGCGTTGGGCGGCCTCGACGCGCTGGTGTTCACCGCCGGCATCGGCGAGCATTCGGCTAATCTCCGCGCGGCGGTCTGCATCGGCATGGAATGGCTCGGAATTGTCCTCGACGCGGCGGCCAATCGCGCCAACGCCCAGCGCATTTCAGCGCCCACGTCGCGGGCGCCCGTATTCGTCATTCCGACCGACGAGGAAGCGCGCATCGCCGAACTCACACGCGAGGTCGTGGACGCGTCAAGACGTTCTTAACCTGCGTCGCGCCAAATGGGGCGAAACACGCGCGGAGGTTGTGTCGCGATGCTCGTGCTCCCGATTGGCCCTTATGCGCCCGTCGCCCCCGTGGCGCCGGTCGCGCCGGTGGTTCGCAAGCGCAAGGCGGAGAAAGCCGCAGAGAAGCAGGCCGCCACCCACGCCGCCCGCGCGCCCGCCGCGCTCGCCTCGCATTCGACGCGCACGGCGCTCGACGAGATCAAACTCGGCGGCTGACGGCGGCGCTCTGGCCCGCCTAAAGGCCGCGCTTCGGCAAGGCGCCGGCGCGGCGTTGCGGCGGTCCATCAATATCCTGAACGGCCGGGGCAATCTCCTCGTCGCCGCCGGCGCGCCGACTAGCCGAAGCTTTGACGGAGGCTAGCGCCGCGAAGGCGGTTTGCAGCGTCGCTTCGTCGACGTCGGCCATCAGTTCCTTGAGCCAGCCTTCATGCGCGCGCGCCATTTCCGCGAAGCGCTCGCGACCGCGCCGCGTCAACCGCGCCACCGTCACCCGCCGGTCGTCGTCGAGCGTTTCGCGCTGGATCCATCCCTCGGCTTCGAGCCGGTCGGCGAGACCCGTGACGTTGCCGTTGGTGACCATCGTGCGACGGGAAAGCTCGCCGAGCCGCAGGCCCTGCGGCTCGCGATAGAGTTGGGCGAGAATGTCGAACTGCGGCAACGTGGCCCCATATTCGAGCCGCAGCCGGCTGCGCACTTCCTGCGACAGCATCTTGGTGATGGCGAGCATGCGCAGCCACAGCCGCAGTTCCGGCTTTCGGCCGGCGCGGAGGCCGTGAACCCAGAGTTCGAGATCGGCGACCGGCTCGGTTGTTTCGTTCAGCTCCGCCATAGGGCCGCCTTTGCCTGCTGCCGGCTGCAAAGTCAAAGCTCATCCGGCGAGCGATTTGGCGAGCAGGAAGCCGGAGCCCGCGCCCGTGCCGCCGCCGGGCCAGGTCGAGGCGCCGCAGAGATAGAGCCGGCGCACCGGCGTCGCGTAGCGCGACCAGCCGGGGACGGGGCGCAGGAAAAAGTTCTGGTCGAGGTGATGGCTGCCAGAGAGGCTGTCGCCGCCGATGAGGTTCGGATTTTCGCGTTCGAGATCGAGCGGCGAGAACACCGCCCGTCCGAGAATCTGGCGCCTCAGCCCCGGCGCGTGGGCTTCGATCAGGTCGAGCACGCGCTCGGCATAGGCGTCTTTCACCTCGTCCCAGTTCGATCCCGCGATCTCGCCCGCCGCGTCGCCGCGTATGGCGGCCGGCAGCACCCGCACCTGCACCCAGAGCACATGCTTGCCCTCGGGCGCACGCCTCGGGTCGATCGCCGTCGGCTGACCGACCACCAGCATAGGCTCCACCGGCAACAATCCGGCGGCGGCCTCCGCGTAGAGGCGCGCCATCATCGCCAGATCGGGCGCGATATGGACATAGGCGAAGCGGCGCAGCGCCTCGCCCGCCCGCCAGCGCGGCAGATCGTCGAGCGCGAGATGCAGCATCATCGCGCCGGGGCCGGCGCGAAATTTGGCTAACCCAGCGCGGTAGTCGCGCAAGGCCGCCTGCTCTTTGACCAGATCGCCGAACACCAATTTCGGATGGACGTTGGCGATCACATGCTTGGCTTCGAGCTTGTCGCCGTTCGACAGCGTGACGCCCGTCGCGGCCCCGTTGGCGACGTCGATGGAGGCGACGCGGGCGCCCAAAAGCACCTCGCCGCCCTTCTCTTGGATGGCGCCGATCATGGCCTTGACGATCGTATCGGCGCCGCCGAGGCCGATGACCATGCCGAACGCCTGATTGGTCATACATTCGAGATAAGGAAACAGCGCCCCGCCGGCGGTGTCGGGCGCGAAATCGAGATGCAGCCCCCAGGCCGCCATCATCGCCTTCACCTTGTCGCTCTCGAAATGCGCGTCGAGGAAATCGCGCGGGCTCGCCGTCAGCAGTTTCAGCAGATCGTAAAGCCCGCCAGCGCCACGCTGGCGAAACGCCTTCCACACCGCTGCGGCGGCGCCCCAGGAGGGCATTGCGGCGCCGAGCAGGGCGAAGATGTGCGGGGCCTCGGCGCCAAAGCGCGCCAACATCGCCTTCCAGGCCTCGGCGTCGTGGGCCGACACGCCCGCGATCCCCGCGACAGTGGTCTCCAGCGTCTTGCTGACGCCGAGATAAGTTTCATCGCGAAAGACGCTGGCGAAGGCGTCCTCGACCGGCGCGAAGGCGAGCCCGTGCTTGAGCAAAACCTCCTTGTGCATCTGAAAGAACGGCGAGCCCGCGAACATCGAAAGATTCATCGCCGCGACATCGTGCCGGAAGCCGGGCAGAGTCAGCTCGCGTGTTTTGACGGCGCCGCCGGGCGCCGCCTTTTCCTCGACGACCGCCACCCGCCAACCCTTCTGGGTGAGATGGACGGCGGCGGCGAGCCCCTTGTGACCGGCGCCAACGATGATCGCGTCATATGTCATGGCGGGCCCGCAGGTTTTGCAGGCCCAAGTTTGCAAGTCTATGCATGAATCAAGCTTCTCGCGTTCCCGCTCGGCGCCGCCACGGCGCGGCGAAGCGCGCCTTTCGCCCGGTTTCCAAGCTGCCCCAACAAAGGCGTATCCGCAAGGGCTGATC
>JAJYDD010000555.1 GCA_021777795.1 Pseudomonadota bacterium
GTGCGTCTCGTGGTTGATCTTGATGATGCGCACCTTCACCTGCTGGCCGATGTTCAAAACCTCGGTCGGGTGATTGACGCGCCGCCAGGCGATGTCGGTGACATGCAACAGACCGTCGATGCCGCCCAGATCGACGAACGCGCCGTAATCGGTGATGTTCTTGACCGTGCCGTCGATGACCTGGCCCTCGGCGAGGTTGGCGACGATCTCGTGGCGCTGCTCGGCGCGGCTCTCCTCCAGCACCGTGCGGCGCGAGACGACGATATTGCCGCGGCGGCGATCCATTTTCAGGATCTGGAACGGCTGCGGCACGTTCATCAGCGGCCCGACGTCGCGCACCGGGCGGATATCGACCTGGGAGCGCGGCAGGAAGGCGACGGCCCCGTCGAGATCGACCGTGAAGCCGCCCTTGACCTGGTTGAAGATGACGCCCTCGACCTTCTCCTGCTTCTCGAACGCCTGTTCGAGCTTGACCCAGCTCTCCTCGCGACGCGCCTTGTCGCGCGAGATGACGGCCTCGCCGAGCGCGTTCTCGATACGCTCCAGATAGACCTCGACCGTGTCGCCGACGCCGGGCGCGGGTTCGCGGCCGTGATTGGTGAATTCCTTCAGCGCGACCCGACCCTCGGTCTTCAGACCGATGTCGATCAGCGCCATGTCTTTCTCGATCGCAACGATGCGACCCTTGACGACCGAGCCCTCGAACGCCTCGTCGTCGCCGTAGGTCTCGTTGAGCAATGCCGTGAAATCGTCACGCGACGGCGTGAGCGAGTTGAGCGAAGCCATTTAGTCTCCTGGAAGCCCGTGTTGGGCGCTGCGCCGGCGGATGGTTCGTGTGACAGTCCCGCGCGTTCGTCGCCGGCTCGGCCAAAAGGCCGCGTCGCCTCGTGGGAGGCGGGCCGGCGCTGGGGCCGGCGTAAACGCGCGTATCCCGGACGGAGGCCGACCGGGATGGGGAGCGATATAGCCGCCGCCCGCCGCCTCGGCAAGGGCGCACAGGCGCGCTTAGCGCAAAAGCGCGAAAATAGGCCGGTTGCGCCGCAGCGGCTCCCGGGGTCGGCGCGTTCCGCCGGGAACCACGCCCAAATCGCCGCCGGGAACCAAGCCAAATTGCCCGCGTTGCTAACCTTAATCGAAGAGCGAGCCAATCGCTTAGACCAGGAGATAGCCATGTCGAATTTCGACAACAACCTGCGCGACCCCGTCAATCAGAACGGCCTGCACAACGGCCTGCCGCCCCGTCGCAATGGCATGTCGTCCCCTACCTTCGTCGGCGCGGCTATCATCGTCGTGCTCGTTCTCATTGGGGTCGGCTACGCCTACAATGATCGGTCGGGGACGAGGCAGATGGCGACGCATCCCACGGCGACGAATTCGGCGCCCGCGCCGGCCACGACGCCGCCGGCCGCCCCCGCGACCCCGTCGAAACCCTAGATTTCATCGTCGTCGCCGCCGCGATGCGTCGGCGGCGACGCAAAAAGCGCTTCCCAAGCCGGCTCAACCCTTGCATGGGTAAAGGTCTAGCAGCAAGGGAAGCGCGCCTTTGGCGATCCTCGTCGGCCTCCATCACGTCACCTCTTATTCCTATGACCGCCCCATCAACATGGGGCCGCAGTCGATCCGGCTGCGCCCAGCCCCGCATTGCCGCACCAAAATCGCCAGCTACGCGCTGAACATCACGCCGGCCGAGCATTTCGTGAACTGGCAGCAGGACCCGCACGGCAACTGGCTCGCCCGCATCGTCTTTCCGGAGCGGGTGACGCAATTCAAGATCGAGGTCGATCTGACCGCCGAACTCGCGGTCATCAACCCGTTCGATTTCTTCGTCGAACCCTATGCCGACAGTTTCCCCTTCCGCTACACCGACGAACTGAGGGTCGAACTCGCCGCCTATCTGGCGCCCGACCCCGCCGGCGCGCTGCTCGACAAATATGTCGCCGACATCGGCGCCCGCCCGGTCAACACCATCGATTTCTTGGTCAAGCTCAATTCGGATCTGCAACAGCATATCCGCTACATCGTGCGCCTGGAGCCGGGCGTGCAGGAGCCCGACGAGACGCTGGCGCAGCGTTCCGGCTCGTGCCGGGATTCGGCCTGGCTACTGGTGCAGATCCTGCGCCGGCTCGGGCTGGCGGCGCGCTTCGTCTCCGGCTACCTCATCCAGTTGCGCGCCGATGTTGACCCCCTCGAAGGTCCGATGGGCACGGACAAGGACTTCACCGACCTGCACGCCTGGGCCGAGGTCTATCTGCCGGGCGCCGGCTGGATCGGCATGGACGCGACCTCCGGCCTGTTCTGCGGCGAGGGCCACATCCCCCTTTGTGCGACGCCGCATTATCGCTCGGCCGCGCCGATCTCCGGCGCCGTCGATCCGGCGGAGGTCAATTTCGGCTTCGAGATGAGCGTGCAGCGCCTGCGCGAGGCCCCCCGGGTGACGGCGCCGTTCACCGACGAATCCTGGCGCGATCTCGACGCGCTCGGCGAGGCGGTCGAGCGCGATCTTGTCGCCCAGGACGTGCGGCTGACGATGGGCGGCGAGCCGACCTTCATCTCCATCGACGACCTCGACGCGCCGGAGTGGAACACCGGCGCGGTCGGCGGCGACAAGGAGCCGCGCGCGGAGGAACTCGTCAACCGCCTGCGCGAGCGTTTCGGCCCCGGCGGCTTCCTGCATTTCGGCCAGGGAAAATGGTATCCCGGCGAGAGCCTGCCGCGCTGGGCGTTCTCCCTGTTCTGGCGCAAGGACGGCGAGCCGATGTGGTCGGAACCGTCGCTGATCGCCACCAGCATGCGCGGGCGCCCGACCGGCGCCAACGCCGAGGAATTCGCGGTCGAGATCGCCACCCGCCTCGGCCTCGCCCCCGCCTATGTGCAGCCGGCCTATGAGGACGTCAATTACTGGCTGGTGCGCGAGGGCGAGTTGCCGGTCAATGTCGATCCGCTCGATCCCAAGCTTGACGATCCCGAGGAGCGCGCCCGCTTCGCCCGCGTGTTCGAGCGCGGCCTCGGCAAGCCGACGGGCTATGTGCTGCCGATCCAGCGCTGGAACGC
>JAJYDD010000049.1 GCA_021777795.1 Pseudomonadota bacterium
ACTGGCCGCCGCGCACCACCCCCAGGCCCGCCGCGGCGATGAGGAGCGTCGCCGCCAGCGCGACCCCGACGCCGCGCGGCGCCTTGCGCTCGATCCCCCAAAATCCCTTGGCGCGGCCGGCGCGCTGGCCGCGCAGCAGCGCGCGCGGCGCGGCGGGGGTCTCCAGCGCGAGGGCGGCGAACGCCGGCTGCGGCGCGCCGGCGAAGCTCAGATTGGCGCTCAGCGATCGCAAGACGCGTCCTCCACCATCCACGCCACCAGATCGGCGAAACTGATCCCCTCGTGGGTCGCCATGTCCGGGACGAGCGAAGTCTCGGTCATGCCCGGCTGGGTGTTGACTTCGAGACAGATCAATTCGCCGTCCTCGCCCTTGGCTTCGTCGAAACGGAAGTCGGCCCGGGTGACCCCGCGGCAACCGAGGGCGCGATGCGCCCTCAGCGACAAGTTTTGGACCTCATGGTAAATTTTCGGTTTAATCTCGGCCGGAAGCACATGCAGCGAGCCGCCTTTGGCGTACTTTGCGTCATATCCGTACCAGCCTTCGGAAACCGGGCGCACCTCGATGACGCCGAGCGCCCGCTCGCCCATCACGCCGCAAGTCAATTCCTTGCCGGGGACGTAACGTTCGGCGATCAATTCGTCGCCATAAGGCCAATCCTCGCGCGCCACCTCCTGTGGCGGATGCGAGCGCCCCTCATTGACGAAGACGACGCCAAAGGACGAACCCTCGCAGACCGGCTTCAACACATAGGGCGGCGCCATCACGTGACGCAGCGCCGCCTCGCCGCGATCGACCGTAACGCCCTCGGCGACAGGGATGCCCGCCGCGGCGAGCACGAGCTTGGCGCGGTCCTTGCGGAACGCCAGCGCCGAGGCGAGCACGCCGGAATGGGTGTAGGGAATTCGCAACACCTCCAAGAGGCCCTGGATAACGCCGTCCTCGCCGCCCTTGCCGTGCAGCGCGTTGAACGCCACGTCCGGCTTGAGTTTCATGAGCGTCCCGGCGACGTTGTGGTCGACGTCGACGCGCGTAACCCGGTATCCGCGCGTTTCCAGCGCGGCGGCGCAGCCCTTTCCGGAATTGAGCGACACCGGCCTTTCCGCCGACCAGCCGCCCATGAGGACCGCGACATGTTTCATAAAGGAACGAACTCCGCCTTCAGCCCCGCGAAAGGTAAAGGAGGATTAAGGCGCGACTGTTAATGAGCCCTTAAGCCCGCTCGAAATCGAGACAATATTGTCCCCCGATTCTTTTCCGCGCGAGCGCGTGGGCGGGCGCGTGCAAGCCGGTCCGCCCGCAGCCTCTCGCAATCGCGGCGCCTCTCGTAATCGCGACACCTCTCGTAATCGCGACTTGCCAAATGGGGCGCCGGAGTCTTATCTAGAAAACGTTTCGCGCAAGGGGCGCGTTCGAATCGTCCATCGTAACGACGAAACCGGGTATTTATTCCGGCGGTGTCGATGGACGACGAGGGCGGGCCCGACGCGCGGGTCGGCTCAAGCCTCCGCTCGGTCTTCCGCTTATGCGTGTTCCGAACGCGGGCGCGGTCGCGCGCTTGCGAAACTTCCGCGGCGTTCTCTTACGAGAGCGCACAACTTCTGTGGCGCTCTTTTGCGAGGGCGTCAGATTTCGAGAGCGCTTTCTCACGGGAGCGCGAAAGCGTTCTTTTGCGAGAGCGCGTCATGAGCAGCGTCGCGCGATGCGGTCGCGGCTCGATTAGTCAAGGTTTCGATGCCCGGGTCCACCGCCTCCGTCCCTCCGTTCGCGTTCTTCAGCGCGGCAGGCGACGCTGTTTCGAGGCGAGCGCGTCCCGTGCGGATTTTCCGCCGCGCCGCGTCGGAACCGTTCCCGTCTTCACAACCCATCTGCGCGCCGCCAAGTCCCGCTGTCTCTGTGCGAGCTTCGGGCCCAAGGCGTAGCCGCGCCGCGAGAATCGCCAATGTCCAACAAAATGATCATCGATGCGTCCCATCCGGAAGAAACCCGGGTGGTGGTGCTAAGAGGTAATCGGGTCGAAGAATTCGATTTCGAATCCGCCAATAAAAAGCCGCTCAGAGGAAACATCTACCTGGCGAAAGTGACGCGGGTCGAGCCGTCGTTGCAGGCCGCCTTCATCGAATACGGCGGCAATCGCCACGGTTTTCTCGCCTTTTCGGAAATCCACCCCGACTATTACCAGATTCCCGTCGCCGACCGGCAGGCCCTGCTCGAAGAAGAGGCGCGCTCGCACCGCGAGGAGGACGACGAGCCCGCCAGCGAGCGCCGCAGCCGCCGCCGGCAGCGCTCGCGCGCGCCGGAAGCTGTCCGGGCGCGCGCCGATCAAGTGTCCGAGCCCGCGCCTGACGAGGCCGCGCCGGCGGTTGAATTCACGGGCGCCGAGGCGGCGGAGGGCGCAGCCCCGACGTCCGAGTCGCCCGACGGCGCCTTCCCCGCGTTCGAAGACGAAGGCCCCGAGGAGATCGCGGCCGAAATCGGCGCCGAACTGGCGCCCGGCGGCGCGCAGGAGGATGTCGACGGCTTCGCCAGCGTCGATTCCGATGAACCCTCCGACGAGATGGCGCCGCGCGTCGAATTCGGCGAGCCGCCGTTGCGCGAAGGTTTCTCCGCCGATGAGGACGGCCCGACGGTCGAGATCGAGGCGCAAGCCGCTCGCGACGAAGCCGAGGAAACCGCAGCCGACGAGGACGGCCACGAGGGCCACGAGGAAGAGGACGGCCACGAGCCGGAAGTGACGACCATCGGCGGCGGCGAGGGCGACGGCGAAGGGCCGGTGCGCAATGTGCGCCCGCGCGGCGGCGACGAGGGCGAGCCGGTCGAGGTGATCGGCGGCGACGCGATGGACGAAACACCGCGCCGCATCCAGCGCCCGCGCCGCAACTACAAGATCCAGGAGGTCATCAAGCGCCGCCAGGTGCTGCTGGTTCAGGTCGTCAAGGAGGAGCGCGGCAACAAGGGCGCGGCGCTGACCACCTATCTCAGCCTCGCCGGCCGCTATTCCGTGCTGATGCCCAACACCGCGCGCGGCGGCGGCATCTCCCGCAAGATCACCAACACCCAGGACCGCAGCCGCCTCAAGGCGATCGCCGACGAACTCGACGTGCCGGACGGCATGGGCGTCATCCTGCGCACCGCCGGCGCCGCGCGCACCAAGCAGGAGGTCAAGCGCGACTTCGAATATCTCTTGCGCATGTGGGAGACCGTGCGCGAGACCACGCTGGCCTCGTCCGCGCCGACGCTGGTCTATGAGGAAGGCTCGCTCATCAAGCGCGCGATCCGCGACCTCTACTCCAAGGACATCGACGACATCGTCGTCGCCGGCGACGCGGCCTACAAGGAAGCCAAGGACTTCATGCGCCTGCTCATGCCGAGCAACACGCGCGCGGTCGTGCCCTATCGCGACCCCGCGCCGGTGTTCGCCAAGGCCGGCGTCGAGGCGCAGCTCGACGGGCTGTTCTCCAATCAGGTGACGTTGCGCTCCGGCGGCTATATCGTCATCAACCAGACGGAAGCTCTCGTCGCGATCGACGTCAACTCGGGCCGCTCGACGCGCGAGCACAATATCGAAGACACCGCCGTCCGCACCAATCTGGAGGCGGCCGACGAGATCGCCCGCCAGTTGCGCCTGCGCGATCTGGCCGGCCTCATCGTCGTCGACTTCATCGACATGGAGGAGGCGCGCAACAACCGCTCGGTCGAGCGGCGGATGAAGGACGCGCTGAAGAACGACCGCGCCCGCATCCAGGTCGGCCGCATCTCGCATTTCGGCCTGCTGGAGATGTCGCGCCAGCGCATCCGCACCGGCGTGCTGGAGGGCTCAACCGTGCCTTGCGCGCATTGCATGGGCGCGGGCGTGGTGCGCTCCACCTCCTCCGTCGCGCTGCATGTGCTGCGCGTGATCGAGGACGCGCTGATCCGCAACGCGCAATTCAACGTCACGGTGCGCGCGCGCACGGCGATCGCCCTCTACATCCTCAACCACAAGCGCGCGCATCTGCGCGAACTGGAGCGCCGTTTCGGAGTCGAGGTGCTGGTCGAGGCCGACGAGACCCTCGCCCACGGCGTCAACCACGCGCTGGAGCGCGGCGAGCCTGCGCAGGGCGTGCGCGCCGAGGCTGAGCCGGCGCATCGCCCGGGCTATGGCGTGGCGCCCGACGAGGATTTCGTCGTCGAGGAGACTCCCGAGCCCGAGGACGAGGCGCCCGTCGCCGAGGAGCCCGAAGCAGCCGAGGAAGAGGAAGCGCGCGGCGAGGGCGCGGAGGGCGAGGACGAAGAGCATCGCCGCCGGCGCCGTCGCCGTCGCCGTCGCGGCGAGCGCGGGCCGGCCGATCCCGCCGTCGCCGACCAGCCGCAGCCGACCGACGACGGCTTGGCCGTCGTCGCCGAGATCGGCGGCGATTTCCAGCAGCCCGCCGAAGGAGCGGCCGAAGAAGGCGAGCGGCCGAATGGCGCGCGCAGGCGCCGGTCGCGGCGCGGCCGCCGCGACCGCTTTGGCTCGCGCGGAGCAGAGACCGGCGAGGCGGAGGGCGAAGCCGCAGCAGCGGAGGGCGAAGGCCTCGCGGAGCCCGAGTTGATCCACGGCGATCCCGTATTCGGCGGCGTCGAGGCTGCGGCCGGGATGGACGCGCCGCCGGCCTCCATCGCCGAAGCGCTGGAGCCGCCGGTGACGGCCGCGCCGGAAGCGCCGCAGCCGGAAGCTGCGCAGGTTGAAGCCTCGCCGGCTGAAGCTTCGCGCACCGAGCCGGACCCGGTCGCCGAGACGCCGGTCGCCGAACCGGAGCCCATCGACGAGACGCCGCGTCCGCGCCGCAGCGGCTGGTGGCAACGGGCGAAATCGACGCTGGTCGGGGAATAAACGCATTGCCCGTCCCCGGACTTGATCCGGAGACGGGCATGATCGGCGAAGCGTTGAGTCATGAAACCGGTGTTCGCCTCCTGGGCCTTTTGGGCCGTTCTGTCGGCTGGCTTTGCGGCGCTGACGGCGATCTTCGCCAAGATCGGCGTCGAGGGCGTCAATTCGGATTTCGCCACTTTCTTGCGCACGCTGGTCGTCATCGCGGCGCTGGCGGCGATCTTGACGTTGCTCGGAGAATGGCGCCCGCTGGACGCGATCTCGCCGCGCACCTACGTCTTCCTGACGCTCTCGGGCCTCGCGACCGGCGCGTCCTGGCTGTGCTACTTTCGCGCGCTGAAACTCGGCGACGCGGCGCGCGTGGCGCCGATCGATAAGCTCAGCGTCGTGCTGGTGGCGGTGTTCGGCGTCGTCTTTCTCGGCGAGCGCCTGTCCGGCCGCAACTGGGCGGGCGTCGCCATGATCGCGGCGGGCGCCATCCTGGTGGCGTGGCGAAGCTAGCCTATTGCCCGGCGCTGAGCGCCTGCAAGGGCGCAGCCTCTGGCGCGTTCGACAGGAAAGCCGCGACATTCTCGGCGCAAGCTGACGCCGCCGCATCGAGCGCCTCGCTCGACATCAGGCTCCAGGCGTCGCCCGCGCCTTTGACCGCGAAGGAATCGCTGAGCCGCGCCTGTCGCGCGCGGCCGTGGTCGAAGACATCGACGACATAATCGAGCGACGCGCCGCCGGGTTCGGGGTCGGCGGCGAGATAAACACGCAACAGATAGCGCGCCCGGCGCGCGTCCGCCGCAACAATCCCTTCTGCGGAGAAACGCCGCCCCAGCGCATTGCGAAAATCGCCGGCTTCGGCTTCGGGCGCGCCGTCGAGCGAGACCAGTGCGATGGTGGCGTCGGCGACGCTCACGCCCGCGCGCTTGACGAAAGGCGCCGGCGCGGCGGCGAGCGCGGCGTCCGGCGCCGGCGGCGCGGCGGTGTCTTGGCAGGCGGCGAGCAGTCCCGCGAGCCCTGCGACGACGACGCCAAGCCGGCGCCGCGAACCCGAGCGCATCCCCGCCCCCGCTAAAACATTAACGAAGCGCTAACGCTATTTCCGCTGCAAGTCCAGGTCCGCCGCATTGATCGGCTCGGCCGGACCCTGGGTCGTCACGTAGGTGCGGCCGAGGCAGAGCGCTGTTTCGCTATCGCTGTCCATCAGGATCATGTGCAGGAAATAGACTTCGTCCACGCCGATCTCGTGGCCGTTGGCGGCGTAGAACATCGGCATGTCCATCCACGATGGCGTGAAGCGCGCGCCCAGCGCATAGCCGCAGGCGTTGAGCCGGTGCCTGGCGAGGCCATGCGCGTCGAACACGCGGGAGTGCGCGGCGAACACATCGCCCGCCGTGCGGCCGGGCGTTAGTTCGGCGGCGCAGGCGTTCAGCGCCTCGCGGGCGGCGGCGTGATAGGCCTCATGCAGCGGCTTCGGCCGGCCGACGATGTGGGTGCGCATGATCGCGGCGTGGTAGTGGCGGCTGACGCCGGCGAATTCGAGGGTGATCTGGTCGTTGGCGTCGAGCCGGCGCCGGCCGCTCTTGTAGCGGCAGAGCAGCGCATCGGCGCCGGAGCCGATGATGAACTCGTTGCCGGGATAATCGCCGCCGGCCGAAAAGATCGCAGAATGCATGGCGGCGAGGATTTCGCCCTCGTCGGCGCCGGCGCGTGTGGCGTCGATCGCGGCGCGGTCGGCGAGGTCGGAAAGCCGCGCCGCCTCGTAGACGTAAGCCAGTTCGCCCGGCGATTTGCGCAGCCGCAGGCGGGGCACGAGATCGGAGATGTCGACGAGTTCACGGCCCGCCAGCGCCGCCTCCAGCCTGGCGCCGTGGAAATGGGTGAGCCCTTGCGTGTTGAATTCGACGCCCAGCCGCTTGCCGGCGCCGAGATCGTCGAGCATCGCGGCCAGATCGCGGGTGGGCTCGGCCTGCCCGCTGTCTTTCCAGATGCGGATGTCGGCAATGTTCGAGGTGCGCTCGGCCTGGCGCAGATCGGCCGAGCGGGTCAGCAGCGCCGTGCGCCCATCGGCGTCGATATAGAGGCACTGGAAGAAGCAGAAGCCGAAAGTGTCGTAGCCGGTGAGCCAGTAATCGCTCTCGGGCGCGAACAGCAGCGCGCCGTCGAGTTTGGCGGCGGCCAGCGCCGCAAGCAGCCGACGCTTGCGCGCCGCCATTTCGTCGGGGGAGAAGTGAATGGCCATGACGGGGCTCCGGGCGTATCGAAGACGATGGCCTAATCAGGCTTTGGTTGGCAAGCCAACGTTTTCGAGACGGGACGGAATGGCCTTCCCTAGAATGACCTCGGTGATGGCCTTGGGAGGCGACGCCAAATTCGCCTGGCGCAAGGTCGACGCCCGCCTCGCCGACAAGGTCGACGTCTACTGGACGTTCACGGTGGAGACCCCGACCGTCGAACTGAGAATCATTCCCGACGGCCGCATCGATCTCATATTCGATCTCGAAATGCGGCAAGCTTTCATCGCCGGCCCCCATGAACGCCCGTTCGACGTCAGGCACGAGCGCGCGACGAGGCTGCTCGGGGCGACGATGTCGCCCGAATTCGCCGCCGCCTCGCTGGGTGTGGAGCCCCATTCACGGATCGGCGCGTGGGGTCCGCTCGGCGCCTGTCTGGGACCGCTGGCGGGGGAACTGAGCGAGCGCATCGCAGCGGCGCGGCACACGCCGGCCCAGGTCGCGACGCTGGAGACCTTTCTGCTCGCCCGCGCCGGCGTCGCCGATCACAGGGTCTCGCGCGCCATCACGGAGATTCGCGCGGCGGGGGGAAAGGTCGGCGTCGCGGCGCTGGGCCGGCGCAGCGGCGCGAGCCCGCGCACACTGGCGCGGCTGTTCGATCGCTTCGTCGGCCTTCCGCCCAAGACATTCGCGCGCATCGCGCGCGTGCAGGAGGCGCTGCGCCGCATGCAGGAGGCGCCGGCGCCGAACCTCAAGACCCTGGCGGCGGAACTCGGTTTCTCCGATCAGGCGCACATGAGCCGCGAGGTGAAGGCGATGACGGGCGCTTCGCCGGGGCGATTGGCCGAAACCTTCAAGACGTCGGCCGAAATCTTCAAGCTCGGCGGCGATTGAGCGCGCTTATTGCGGGCCTCGACAAACCGCGAGGCAAAACCCATGGAAATCCTGAGACTCTCCGCCGTAACCTTCCAGTCCGACGATCCCGACCGTCTGGCCACGTTTTATCGCGACAAGATCGGCTTGCCGCTGCGCTGGGACCAGCACGGAAGCGTCAGGCCGCATTACGAGGGCGATCTCTGTGACGTCCACCTCGCCGTACTGCCCGCCTATCCCGGCGCCGGCGGCCCGGTCGTGGCGGTGTTTCGGGTGCGCGACCTCGACGCGGCGATCGCAGAGTTGCGCGCCAAGGGCGTCGAAATGGCGCTGAAACCCCTCGCCCTCGACGAAGGCATGACCGTCGCCGGCTTCACGGACCCCGACGGCAACAATTTCCGATTGATCGAGTTCAGAGAGACTTAGGGACGCGCGCGGTTTTGGAGGGCGAGCCCGGCCGCGCCCTCACCTGAACACCAGCACCGGAACGTGGCTGTGGGTCAGCACTTTGCTGGTCTCGCTGCCCAGCAGCATCGCCGAGACGCCGCGCCGGCCATGCGAGGCCATGACGATGAGGTCGCAGTCATTCGCCTTGGCGCAATCGATGATGGCGCGCCAGGGCTGGTCGCCGACGTCCTGGATCGTCTCGACCGGCACGCTGGCCGCCTCGCCCGCCATCTTGGCCTGGGTGAGCGCATATTCGGCGTAGCGCTGCGTCTCGGCCTCGAACTCGTCCTGGCCGCCGACGACGCCGATCATGTCCATCGACCCGATCACATAGGGCGGGCGCACGGTCAGCGCCGTCACCTTGGCCTTGGTCTCCTTGGCGAGTTGGACGGCGTAGAGCAGCGCCTTGCGCGAGAGGTCCGACCCGTCGGTGGGGATGAGGATGTGCTTGAACATGAGAGAGGCTCCGCAAGCCGTCGAAATGGCGAACACGAAACGTAATGCGCCCTCACTTGGCGCGCCTCACTGAGCCAAGTCAATTCCACCGCCGCCGGGCGCGGCGCAAATCCCCGTTGAAGCAAATCCCCGTTGCAGATCCTGCCGCCGCGCGGCATGGGAGGCGGGCCGGTGCGTTCCGTTCGCCGGCGCGAATCGACGGACGCGCCATGACCCTCTCCAGCATGACAGGCTTCGCCCGCGCCCAGGGGGCGCTCGGCGCCTGGCGCTGGACGGTCGAAATCAAATGCGTCAACGCCAAGGGACTCGACCTGCGGCTGCGCGCGCCAGCCGGCTTCGACCGCATCGAGGCCGAGGCGCGGACCCGGCTCGCCAAGGCGTTGTCGCGCGGCACGGTGTTCGCCAACATCTCCGCCATGCGCGAGGGCGCGAGCGTGACGGCGCGTATCGACGCTGCTTTGCTCGCCGAGGTCGCGACGGCCGCGCGTCAGGCGGCCGAGCGTTTCGGACTTAGCCCCCCGACGCTCGACGGGCTGCTGGCGATCCGTGGCGTCGTCGAGACGGTGGAAGCCGGCGACGACGAGGCGAGCTTGGCTTCGACCGCCGCCGCGATGCTGTCAACGCTCGACGAGGCTATCGCCGCCGTGGTTGCGGCGCGGCGCAGCGAGGGCGAGGCTCTGCGCAAGGTGCTGGCCGAACGGCTCGACGCCATCGCGGCGCTGACGCAAGCCGCCGACGACAACCCCGCCCGCAAGCCGGAAGCGGTGCGGGCGCGGCTCGCCGCCTCCGTGGCGACGCTGACGGGCGCCGCGCGCGGCCTCGACGAAGTCCGCTTGCACCAGGAGGCGCTGATGCTGGCCGCCAAGGCCGACATCCGCGAGGAGTTGGACCGCCTGCACGCCCATGTCGCGGCGGCGCGCGCGCTGCTGGCGGAGGGCGGGCCGGTGGGCCGGCGGCTCGATTTTCTGGCCCAGGAATTCGGCCGCGAGGCCAACACGCTCTGCGCCAAGGCCAATGACGTGTCGCTGACCGCGCAGGGGCTGGAATTGCGCGTGCAGATCGAGCAATTGCGCGAGCAGGCGCAGAACATCGAGTGAGCGCGACGATGCAGAGGCGCGGCATGATCCTCATTCTCTCCTCGCCCTCGGGGGCGGGCAAGACGACGCTGACCCGGATGCTGCTTCAGGACAAAGCTTTGGACCTGATGCTCTCCATCTCTGTGACGACGCGCCCGCGCCGTTCGTCGGAGGTCGACGGCGTGCATTACCATTTCATCGATCGCCACCAATACGACCTGATGAAGGCCGGCGGCGACCTGCTGGAGGCGGCCGAAGTCCACGGCAACGGCTACGGCACGCCGCGCCGGCCGGTGGAGGACGTGCTGGCCCGGGGCCGCGACATGCTGTTCGACATCGACTGGCAGGGCGCCAAGCAGGTGCGCGAGGCGCTGGGGAGCGACGTCGTCAGCGTCTTCATCCTGCCGCCGTCGATGGCGGAACTGCGCGCCCGGCTGGAGCGCCGCGCCGAGGATTCGGCGGCGACGATCTCGGCCCGGCTCGACAACGCCAAGCGCGAGATCGAGCGCTGGCGGCTTTACGATTACGTCGTCGTCAACGATGATCTTCAGCGCGCCTATCACGACGTGGTGGCGATCCTCACAGCCGAGCGCACGCGCGGCGCGCGGGTGGCGGAAGGGATCGAGGGGTTCGTGGATACGCTGCTGGCGGGGTGAAGGGCGGATGATACGCAGCCAGGGCTTGGCTAAGGCGCGACGCGGGTTCGTGCATTTTGGGCGCTATTGGGCTATATTCGAGCGATGAAAAAGCGCCCGCCCTGCCAGCCGAACGACGCCCATTTGAGAGGTCTCGAAGCCGATCACCTTCAAGAGATCGAGGGCAATGCGCTGACGGCGGAAGAGCGGGCCATGTTCGCCATGTTCGAGCGCGAGGGCTGGACGACCGAGCAGCAACGCGCCCATATCCTAGCGAGGTTCAAGGCGTCCGCCGCTGTTCACGCCGCTGAATGACGGATGACCCCTACATTTACGCTGGCTCATCCGTTCTCAAAAACCGACTTGGACTGACGGACCGGGCCGCGCTCGACGCGGCCGAACGCCAGTTGATCCGCACCCGCGCCGTTGATGGCGTTCCCACGGGCGATTTCGATCTCGCCCACCTGCAAGCCATACACCGTCACCTGTTCCAGGATGTCTACGATTGGGCGGGAGAGATTCGCACGGTCGAAATCTCAAAGGGCGGCCACCTATTCATATTCCGCCAGTTCATCGCCTCCGGCATGGCCGATATTCACCGCCGCCTTGTTGTCGGTGGCTTCTTCAGCGGCCTCTCGCTTGAGGATTTCGCCGCGAAGGCAGGGTCGATACTCGGCGATGTAAACTATGTTCATCCGTTTCGCGAAGGGAACGGGCGCACACAGTTGCACTATCTGAAGCAGCTTTGCGGGCGGGCCGGTCACCCCCTCGATTTGCGTTACATCGACGGCGTGAAGTGGATCGAGGCGTCGCGCCGCGCCCACAATGCCGAATATAGTCCGATGGCCGCGACGATCCGCGCCGCGCTATCCGACAGCCGCGACAGGGCGGCCAAGGGCGATTAGCCTCCGTCCGCCCCCTACTCCACCACCACCTGCGTCCCCTTGCTGACGCGCCCGTAAAGGTCGATCACGTCGGCGTTGAGCATGCGGATGCAGCCGGACGAGACCGCCTTGCCGATGCTGCGCGGCTCGTTGGTGCCGTGGATGCGGAACAGCGTGTCCTTGTGGTCCTCGAACAGGTAGAGCGCGCGGGCGCCGAGCGGATTGCCCATGCCGCCGTCGACATGGTCGGGCAGCGAGCGGTCTCGCTCCAGCATCTCCGGCGGCGGCGTCCAGCCCGGCCAATAGGCCTTGCGGCCGATCTCCGCCTTGCCCTTCCAGGAAAAACCCTGGCGGCCGACGGCGATCTTGTATTCGAGCGCCTCGCCGCCCGGCAGCGACAGGAACAGGCGGCGCTGGCGGGTGCTGACCGTCAGCGTGCCCGGCGGCTCGTGGGTGGGGTCGGCGACGGTCTTGCGGGTCGTGGTGTGGAAATCGACGTCGTCGTCGGTCGCCTTGGGGGTGGAATAATAGATGTCGGCGTCGGGCGGCATGTTGCCCCGGTCCAGGCTCGGCGAGGGGCTGGGCGCCGGCGGCGGAAAGAATAGCCAGTTCTGCGCGGCCTCTGCGGAAGCGAGGCTCAACCACGCGGCCACAAGCGCCGCGCTCCCACGAACAGCACGCATCCTCATCCTCGCGTCTCGACGAAACGCGCTCTCTTAGCGCCATTCGGCCGCCTCTGGGGAAGCATTTTTGTGCGATCTTTTGTTGCGCCGCGGAAACGCCATAATCCGCTCACATGAGAATGAACGTTCATTCTCATCAAGCGTTCCCATGACCCTGGCTTTTCCCAAGCGTGTCCCCGACGACGAAAAGCGCGCGCAAATTCTGGCCGCCGCCTCCCGCGCCTTCGTGCGTTACGGTTTCCACGCCGCGACCATGACGCAGGTCGCCGAGGAGGCGGGCATGAGCGCCGGCAATCTCTACCGCTACTTTCCCTCCAAGGAGGCGATCGTCGAGGGGCTGTGCCTTTCCGATCAGGTCGAGAGATCATCGACCTTCGCCGCCCTCATCGGCGCCGAGGATCTCCGGGGCGCCTTGCGCGCCGCGCTGCGCGACCATGTGCTGTGCAGCCCGGTCGAGAAGGCGCGCATGATCGTGGAGATATGGGCGGAATCCGGCCGCAACGCGCGCGTCGCCGCCTTCACCCGCCAACTCGACACCGATGTCATGCAAGGCATGGTCGAACTGATCGAGATCGCCAAGGCCCGCGGCGCCGCGCCGGCGACGCTCGACGCGCGTTTCGCCGCCAGCCTGCTGTTCTCGCTGGTCGTCGGCCTTTTCCGGCGCAAGGCGCTGGAGCCGGATTTCAATGTCGAGGCGGAATCGGCGATGGCGCTCGGCGTCTTCGACGCCCTGTTCGCCGGCAAGCTCGCGCCCAGCGCGGAGGTTTGAGATGGGACGCATCCTTTTGACGCTCATCGTCTTGGCCGGCCTCGGCGGGGCGGGCGTTTATGCGCAATGGCGCCTGCGGCCCTGTGACGCGCCCTGGCTGGCGCTCGACAAATGGGGGGCGCCAGCAAGGCCGAAATGCGTGGCCCCCACCGAAGCCGAGGCGCCGCGCATAGAGCCGCCGGCGGTGACGGTGGTGACCGCCCAGACGCGCCGCTTCACCGCCCGGCTGTTCGTCTCCGGCACGCTCACCGCGCGCGAGGAGGTGATGGTCGCCCCCAGGATCGCCGACCTCGCCGTTATAGAGATCGACGCCGAGGACGGCGACCGCGTCAAGAAGGGCCAGTTGCTGGCCAAGCTCGACCGCACGCAGCTCGATGCGGAGATCGCCCAGAACGACGCCGCGCGCGCCCGCGCCGACGCCGCCATCGCCCAGGCCCAGAGCACCATCGCGCAAGCCGCCAGCCAGCTCCAATTCGCCGCCAGCGATTACGAGCGCGCCAAGAAGCTCGCCGCAGGCGTGATGGCAGTTTCGACCATCGAGCAGCGCGAAACCAACATGAAATCATCTCAGGCGGCTCTGGCGGCGGCCAAGAACGCGCTCGCCGTCGCCGAGGCCGACCGCAAAGCCCGCGACGCCGACCGCGAGGAACTGATGGTGCGCATCAGCCGGACGGAAGTGCGCGCGCCCGTCGATGGCGTCATCAGCCTGCGTTCGGCAAGGCTAGGCGCCGCCGCCTCGTTCTCCGGCGATCCCCTGTTTCGCATCATCAAGGACGACGCCATCGATCTCGTCGCCGATGTGCCCGAGCAATGGCTGCCGCGCCTCAAGGTCGGCATGGCGGCGACGCTGAGGATTCCCGGCGTCGATGCTCCGGTTCCTGGAACCGTCCGCCTCGTCGATCAGGAGGTCGATAAGCTCAGCCGCACCGGCAAGGCGCGCATCGCGCTGTCTGATGTCGCCCACGCCCGAATAGGCGCCTTCGCCTCCGGCGAAATCGATCTGGCGAGCCGCGACGGCGTCGCCGCGCCCACCACCGCCATCAAGCGCGACGGCGACGAAGGCGTGGCGCTGGTGGTCACGAACGGCAAGGTCGAAAGCCGAAAAGTCAAGCTCGGCATCGTCGAGGGCGACGAGGTGGAGATCGTCTCCGGCGTCAAGCCCGGCGAGACGCTGGTGGCGCGCGCGGGATCTTTCCTGCGGCCGGGCGACCGGGTGCGGGCGATGCCCGAAATCGCCAGCGCGGGAGGCTGACATGCGGCTCAACGTATCCGCCTGGTCGATCCGCAAGCCGATTCCGGCGGCGGTCGCCGTCTGCGTGCTGATGCTGCTGGGACTGTTCAGCTTCCGCACCATGCCGATCACGCAATTCCCCAATATCGACATTCCCATCGTTCAGGTGCTCATCACGCAATCGGGCTCCGCGCCGTCCGAGCTTGAGGCGCAGGTGACCAAGAAGGTCGAGGACGCGGTCGCCAGCCTCAACGGCGTCTGGCACATCGCCAGCCAAATCAGCGATGGCTCCTCGCAGACGATCATCCAGTTCCATGTCGGCTCCACCGACATCGACCGCGCGCTCAACGACGTGAAGGACCAGATCGCGAAGATCCGCTCCGACCTGCCGCGCACCATCGACGAGCCGATCATCAACCGCGTCAATATCGAGGGCCTGCCGATCGTCACCT
>JAJYDD010000556.1 GCA_021777795.1 Pseudomonadota bacterium
GCGGCGTCGATCTGACCTTGGTCTCGGGCCGGCCGGTGTCCTACCGGCAGGCGCTCTATCGCGCCTATCAGGTGCAGCGGCCCGAGGCGCCGCTCGGCCTGGGGCCGCCACTCAACCCGCAAGTCGATCAGGGCGCGATGGCGGCGATGGCCGCGCCCGCGCCGATGCTGCGCAAGGCTTTCAGCGCGGCGCGATTGAGCCCTGGCGCGGCGCCTATCGCGGCGCAGGCGGGCGAGGCCGAAGTCGCCTTCCATCTGTCGCAACCCGTCAGCCTCGCCAACGGTCACACTTTGTCGCTGCCGATCGTCGATGAGACGGCGCCGGCGGCGCGCGTAGCGGTCTATGACCCCCAGACCGACGCCCGCCATCCCCTGAGCGCGGCGCAACTCGTCAACGATGGCAAGACGACGCTGCCGCCGGGTCTCGTCACGATCTACGAGCGCGGCGAGAACGGCGCCGTCTATGTCGGCGATTCCCGGCTTTCGGCGATGCCGGCCGGCGATACGCGGCTGCTGTCCTATGCGCTCGACCAGAACACGACGATCGAGGAGGACGATTCCGACAATGCCTCGCTCGCCCGCGCCCGCATCGCCAAGCGCGTGCTGACGCTCGACGACCTCACCCGCCGCCGCGCCGTCTATCATGTCAAGGCGACGGCGCCGCTGAAGCTCGTCGTCTTCACGCCGAAGCTCGAAGGGGCCAAGCTCATCGCGCCCGCAGACGCGACGGAGGCCGAAGGGCGCTATCGCGTCCCCTTCGACGTGAAGCCAGGCGAGCAGAGCTTCGCCGTGACGCAAGAGCGCACGGACACGCGGTTGGTCGCCCTCGCCGGCCTCGCCGACGCCGATCTCGCCGTCTACGCCAAATCCGGCGCCATCGACGACGCGACGCGCGAATCGCTGCAAAAACTCGCCAGCCTGCGCGCGGCCGAGGCCGAGGCCGTGCGGGCGGTGGGCGAGGCGCAAAGTCGGATCAGCGCAATAACGGCCGACCAGATGCGGCTCAAGACCCTGCTCGGCGCGGTCGCCGCCGGGTCCGACCTCGCCAAGCGCTATCTCGCCAAGCTCGACGCCGACGAGACAGGGCTGGACGCCGAACGCGCCGCGCAAGACCAGCGCCAGAAGGCGCGCGACGCGGCGCGGCAGGCGGTGGAGAGCTTCGTCGCCGCACTTTAAGCCAGCTTCGCCTTGCCCGCCGCGATCACGTCCTCCAGCGTGCGCAGACCCGTCACCGGCGAATTGACGAGAACCGCCATGTTGCCGGGCTTGTGCTCATTTTTCCACATCTTGGTGTGGGCGTGCGGGATCTGCTCCCACGGGAACACCTCGCTCATGCAGGGATCGACGCGGCGGTCGATGACGAATTTGTTGGCCGCCACCGCCTGCTTCAAATGCGCGAAATGCGAGCCCTGGATGCGCTTCTGCCGCATCCAGACGAAGCGGGCGTCGAAGGTGAGGTTGAAGCCGGTCGTGCCGGCGCAGAACACCACCATGCCGCCGCGCTTGACGACAAAGCACGAGACCGGGAACGTCGCCTCGCCGGGGTGTTCAAACACCGTATCGACGTCCTTCTTGCCGGTGATGTCCCAGATCGCCTTGCCGAACTTGCGCGCCTCTTTCATGTAGTCGTTGAATTCGGGGCTGTTGACCTTCGGCAACTGGCCCCAGCACTTGAAATCCTTGCGGTTGATGACGCCCTTGGCGCCGAGGCTCAGCACGAATTCGCGCTTCGATTCGTCGGAGATGACGCCGATGGCGTTGGCGCCGGCCGCCGCGCAAAGCTGCACGCCAAACACGCCGAGGCCGCCGCTCGCGCCCCAGATCAGCACGTTGTCGGAGGGCTTGAGGCGGTGCGGCTCGTGGCCGAACAACATGCGATAGGCGGTCGCCAAAGTCAGCGTATAGGAGGCGCTTTCCTCCCAGGTGAGATGGCGCGGTCGTTCCAACAATTGCCGATCCTGCACCCGGCAGAACTGGGAGAACGAACCGTCCGGCGTCTCGTAGCCCCAGATGCGTTGCGAGGAGGAGAACATCGGGTCGCCGCCGTTGCATTCCTCGTCGTCGCCGTCGTCCTGGTTGCAATGCACCACGACCTCGTCGCCGACCTTCCAGCGCTTGACCTTGGACCCGACCTTCCAGACGATGCCGGAGGCGTCGGATCCGGCGATGTGGTAGGGTAGCTTGTGGCCGTCGATAGGCGACAGAGGCTCGCCCAACGAAGCCCAGACACCATTGTAATTGACGCCCGCCGCCATCACCAGCACCAGCACGTCGTGGCTGTCCAGTTCCCAGGTGGGCACGACCTCGATCTGCATCGCCGTCTCGGGCGGCCCGTGGCGCTCCTTGCGGATCGCCCAGGCATACATTTTGCTTGGCACGTGCCCGAGCGGCGGAATCTCGCCGATTTCGTAGAGGTCCTTTAGCGGCGTGGACGCCTGTTCTATCGGCGTTCCGACCGCGGCGGCGGCGATGCGATCCATGTGGTCCCCATTGTCGGCCCCCGCGACGAGGCGATGGGGCGCTCCCTTGTGCTGGCCCGAGGTGTGTCCCGCGCCATTTTGCGACGCACAATGCCGGGGCGCGCGTCCGAAATCAACGGTCTTGTCGCCGTCACCAGCCATTCTTTCGGCGCGAATGCGTTCACGTAATCCCAAGCATTGATGGGTAATGCTCGCGCGCGGCGGCGATCGGCGCCGCGGGAGGCGCACCCATGAATGCGATGCAACCGGTCTGGGAGTTTTTCGCCAATCTCGAAGGATTCGAGTTCGCCGCCTTCTGGATCGCCTCGTTCACGTTCGTCGTGCTGTCCGGCTTCTTCCTCGACTATATCATGCAGCGCCAGGGTTTTGGTCCGGTCATGAACGCGCTGTTCGTCGTCGGCGGCATATTTCTCGGCCTCTACGTCCGTTTCAATTATCTGCGCACCTATCAGACGCAGTTGCAAGACCCGTATCTGACGATCGCCTCGATTCTCGGCGTCACCGCCTTGATGTTGCTGGCGATGGCCTTCGTACGCAACCGCACCTCGTGAGGCG
>JAJYDD010000557.1 GCA_021777795.1 Pseudomonadota bacterium
GCGACTTGGCCGGCGCGCCGCTGAAGCTGGGGTTGTTTCATCGCGGTTTCGAATATTCGGACTGCCGCGTCGATGACGCGCGGCTGGTGGTGCTCAACGCGCGCGACGCCGCCGATCGCGGCGCGGTGATCGAAACCCGCACGCGGGCCTTGCGCGGCGAGCGCGGCCCCGACGGCTGGCGGTTGACGGTGCAGGCGCGCGACGCCGGCGCGCCTGGGACGATCCGCGCCAAAGCGCTCGTCAATGCGGCCGGCCCCTGGGTCGCCGACGTGCTGGCCGATACGCTGCGGACGCAAACGCGGGCGAAGGTGCGGCTCGTGCAGGGCTCGCACATTGTCGTGCCCCGCCTCTACGATCACGACCGCTGCTACATCTTTCAGAACGCGGATGGCCGCGTCATCTTCGCTATCCCCTATGAGCGCGATTTCACGCTGATCGGCACCACTGACCGCGACTATCAGGACGACCCCGCTGAAGTCAGCGCGACGGCGGACGAAATCGCCTATCTCTGCGCCGCGGCGAACGATTATTTCGCCCATGTGGTGACGCCGGACGACGTGGTCTGGGCTTTTTCCGGCGTGCGTTCGCTCTACGACGACGGCGCGAGCGAGGCGAAAGCGGCGACGCGCGATTATGTGCTCGACCTCGACGTCAGCGTTCCGACCGCCCCGCTGCTGTCGGTGTTCGGCGGCAAGATCACCACCTATCGCCGGCTGGCCGAGGCGGCGCTGAAGAAGCTCGCGCCCTATCTTACGGCCTCCGGCGCCCCTTGGACAGCGGACGCGCCGTTGCCGGGTGGCGACTTTCCCGTTGAAGGCCGCGCCGAACTCGCCCGCAGTCTCGCCGCGCGCTATGGTTTTCTCGACGCGCGCGCCGCCGAACGGCTGGCGTCGACTTATGGGTCGCTGGCCACAAGCTTTCTCAAGGACTCCCGAAGCCGCGCCGACCTCGGGCGGCGTTTTGGCGCCGATCTCAGCGAGGCGGAGGTGGACTATCTCATGACCCGCGAATGGGCGCGCGACGCCGAGGACGTGCTGTGGCGGCGCACCAAGCTCGGGCTTAAGGTGAGCCCCGCCGAGGCGGCCGAACTCGACGCCTTCATGGCCGAGGCGAGCCCGCTGACGGCGCAGCGAGGAAACACGCGATGACCTATCTGCTCGCGCTCGACCAGGGCACCACCTCGACCCGCTCGATCCTGTTTCGCCAGGATCTGACCATCGCCGCCGTCGCGCAGCAGGAATTTCCGCAGCACTATCCGCAGCCCGGCTGGGTCGAGCACGACCCGGAGGATCTCTGGCGCAGCTCTGTCGCCACGATGCGCGAGGCGCTCGCCGGCGTCCCGATCAACGAGGTCGCGGCGATCGGCATCGCCAACCAGCGCGAGACCACCGTCATCTGGAGCCGCAAGACCGGCCAGGCGATCGCGCCGGCGATCGTATGGCAGGACCGACGCACCGCCGAGCGTTGCGCGGGCCTGAAGGCCGAGGGTCTGGAGCCGACGATTGCGAAGAAAACCGGGCTGCTGCTCGATCCCTATTTCTCCGGCTCCAAGATCGCTTGGCTGCTCGATCATGTCGAGGGCGCGCGCGCGCGGGCCGAAGCGGGCGAACTTGCCTTTGGCACGGTTGACAGCTTTCTGGTCTGGCGGCTCACCGGCGGCGCCGTTCACGCCACCGACGCCACCAACGCCTCGCGCACGCTGCTGTTCGACATCCATCGCGGCGCCTGGGACGATGAACTTTGTGCGGCTTTCGGCGCGCCGGCGTCGCTGCTGCCCCAGGTGCGCGACAGCGCCGCCGATTTCGGCGCCACGACCCCTGATCTGTTCGGCCGCGCCATTCCTATTCGCGGCGTCGCCGGCGACCAGCAGGCGGCGACCGTGGGGCAGGCGTGTTTTGCGCCAGGTATGCTCAAATCGACCTATGGCACCGGCTGCTTCGCGCTGCTCAACACCGGCGATCAGCCGGTCGCGTCCAAGAGCCGGCTCTTGACGACCATCGCCTATCAGTTGAACGGCCGACGCACTTACGCGCTCGAAGGCGCGATCTTTGTCGCCGGCGCCTCGGTGCAATGGCTGCGCGACGGGCTCGGACTGGTGGCCGCCGCCGCCGAGGCGGGCGAACTCGCGGCTGAGGCCGATCCCGCGCAGGACGTCTATCTCGTGCCCGCCTTCGTCGGCCTCGGCGCGCCCCATTGGGACGCCGACGCGCGCGGCGCTATCTTTGGCCTCACGCGAGGCACGACGCGCAAGGAACTGGCGCGCGCGGCGCTGGAAAGCGTCGGCTACCAGACGCGCGAACTGATCGAAGCGATGCGGGCGGATTGGCCGGGCGCGGCTCAGACGGTGCTGCGCGTCGATGGCGGCATGACCGCCTCCGATTGGACGATGCAATTCCTGGCCGACATTCTCGATGCGCCCGTCGACCGGCCGAAGGTCATGGAGACGACGGCGCTCGGCGCGGCCTATCTCGCCGGCCTGGCCACGGACAATCTGCCGGCGCCGGAAGCGTTCGCCCGCTCCTGGGCGCTCGATCGGAGGTTCACGCCGCAACTCGACGCGGCGACGCGCGAACGCAAATGGCGCGGCTGGCGCGACGCGGTCGAGCGCACTCGCAGCCGGTGAAACATTGCACGATAGGCCCAGACGCTACACTTCACCGCCGGGGACGACCGCTTGCGCCTGGATTTCAACCAGCGCGTCGTCCTCGATGAGGGCGACGACTTGCACCACCGCCATAGCCGGGTAGTTGGCGCCCATGATCTCGCGCCAGGCGCGGCCAACCGCTTTCGCCTCGCGCAGATAAGCGGCCTTGTCGGTGATGAACCAGGTCATTGTCGTCACATGCTCGGGGCGGGCGCCGGCCGTGGCGAGCACCGCGACGACATTCTCCAGCGCCTGCCGGAATTGCCCGACGAAATCGCGCGCCTCGAACGCGCCTTGGGCGTTCCAACCGACTTGACCCGCGACATACACTTGGCGTCCGGACGCCGCGATCCCGTTGGCGTAGCCCCTCGGTTTCGCCCATCCC
>JAJYDD010000050.1 GCA_021777795.1 Pseudomonadota bacterium
TTGCCGGTGACGCGGATCGTGGCATCGCTGACAACGGCCTTGCCCGAGGGCAGCTTGGCCAGCGCGTCTAGCGCCCACTGCGCCGCCTCCGGCTCGCCGCCGGAAGCGCCGCTCTCCAAGGCGAGGTCGTTGTCGATCTTGACGCCCGGGAACAGTTTGGCGGCAAGCTTGCCGAGCGCGGCTTTCTCGGCCGGCGAAGAGGCGCCGCCGCTCAGCTTGGCCTTCGCCCCGCTGCGGGTGACGGAGAACACGAAGGGCGAGGCCACCGGCGGCGTCACGTCGCTCTGCGTCAGCTCGACGCCCTGCGGCGGCGATTTCAGCAACGCCAGCGCCCGCGCATAGGCCGCGGCGTCGGTGGCGACGCCGCTGACATCGAGCTTGCCATTGGTGAAAGTGGCGGCGCCGCGGCTGAAGTTAGCGAGCAGCTTGACCGCATATTCGGCCGCCGCCGGCAGCGCCTGTGATTCGCCGCGCCCGTATTCGGTGCGGTCGAGCACGTCGGCGAGGCCGAGGCTCTTGGCGGCGGCGGCGATGGCCGCTTTCGCCTGCGGGTACGGCACGTCGCCCGACAGCGTGACGCGGTCGCCGCTGCGCACGATCCACCACACATAGGGCGAAACCACCGTGATGACGCCGAGCCGACTCGCCTCGACCGAGCGCACGCCAGAGACGTCGCCCGCCTTCACGATGGCGTCTTTCAGGTCGGCTTCAGTATAGGCCTCGCCGCGCAACGACACGTCGCGACCGCGCACTTTGACGAAGGCGTCCTCGACATCGCCGCCGATGGCCGCCCCGACATCCTTCGACAGCCGCTTCTCGATGTCGTTCTGCGCGCCGGTCGAGCCCAGCACCCACAGCACCGCCAACGGGACAAGACCGATCGCCCACCTGTTCGGCTGATAAGACATGGGTCCCCCCCGTGGATCTCGCCCCGCCGGCGAAGCGCCGCCGAAGCGGCCTGCAAGTCACTTCTAAGGCCCGGGCCTGTCAAGGCGCAAGCGGACCCCCGCTCTGCGAAGACGCCGACCGCTTGCTGCGGCGAATTGACTCATGGCCCGCGACAGCCGTTTGACAGGCGCCCGCGGCCCTCTCAATATCGCGCGAAAGTTCAAACATGAACGACGCCGGCCGCGATGCGGCGGCATGAAATGAGGAAGCGCCTACATGTCCCTCTCTGCTCCCCCTCCTTCCGTGGCGCCGCGGCCATGACCGCCCGCGACGCCGTGCGGGCGAGCCCCTTCTACAAGGCCGAGCACGAGGCCTTCCGCGACAGCTTGCGCCGATTCGTGGCCAAGGAGATCGAGCCTTTCGCCAGCCAATGGGACGAGGCCGGCGAATTCCCGCGCGAATTGTACAAAAAGGCCGCTTCCGTCGGCTACATGGGCCTCGGCTACCCCGAGGCCTATGGCGGGACCGAGGGCGACCGTTTCATGCGCATCATCGCCATGCAGGAGATCGCGCGCGCCGGCTGCGGCGGCGTCGGCGCCGGATTGTTCAGCCACACGATCGGCGCGCCGCCGATCCTGCATCGCGGCTCCGAGGAGATGCGCGCCCGCGTGCTGCCGCAAATCCTGTCGGGCGAGAAAATCTGCGCGCTGGCCATCACTGAGCCCAGCGGCGGCTCCGACGTCGCCAATCTGCGCACGACGGCGCGGCGCGAGGGCGAGCATTTCGTCGTCAACGGCTCCAAGACCTTCATCACCTCTGGCATGCGCGCCGATTTCATCACGCTGGCCGTGCGCACCGGCGGCCCCGGCGCGAGCGGCGTCAGCCTGTTGCTGATCGAGGGCCAGCCGGAGGGGCTGCAACGCACGCCGTTGAAGAAAATGGGCTGGTGGTGCTCGGACACCGCGACGCTCTATTTCGAGAACGTGCGCGTGCCCGCCTCGAACCTCATCGGCCGCGAGGGCGAGGGGTTCAAGGCGATCATGCTCAATTTCAACGACGAGCGCCTGCACGGCGCCGCCGGCGCGATCTCGGCCGCTCGCGTCTGTCTGGAGGAGGCGACCGCCTACGCTCAGCAGCGCGTCACTTTCGGCAAGCCGATCTCGCAGCATCAGGTGATCCGCCACAAGCTCGTCGACATGGCGATGCGCGTCGAAGCGAGCCAGGCGATGCTCGAACTGCTGACCTGGAGGTTGGAGAACGGCGAGAACCCGGTCGCCGAAATCTGCATGCTGAAGAACCAGGCGACGACGACGCTGGCCTTCTGCGCCAGCGAAGGAGTGCAGATTTTTGGCGGCGCCGGCTTCCTGCGCGGCGCCAAGGTCGAGCGCATCTATCGCGAGGTGAAGGTCAACGCCATCGGCGGCGGCACGGAGGAGATCATGAAGGATCTCGCCAGCCGCCAGATGGGGCTCTGACGCGCCGGAGAAAGCGTGCGCCTTTGTATTTGACGGCGCCGCCGCAGGCGTTCACTGTCGCGGTCAAAATGTCCCAAGGGAGGAGCGGATGACGCCGGACATTGGCTTGGCCCACTGGTTTGGCGAGCGCGCCCTGCGCACGCCAGAGCGCAAGGCTCTGCATTTCGAAGGTCGCGACTGGACCTATGCGCAGTTCCAGCAGGAGATCGAGGCGGTCGCCGCAGGGCTCGCCGCGCGCGGCGCAGCAAGGGGCGAGCGCGTCGCCTTCCTCGGCCACAACCAGCCGATGTTCCTGTTCGCGATGTTTGCTTGCGCGCGGTTGGGCGCCATCTTCACGCCGCTCAATTTCCGCCTGACGGGCCCCGAACTCGCCTTCATGCTGGAGGACAGCGGCGCCTGCCTGCTCATCGTCGACGAGGCGCATCGCGCAGTCATCGCGCCGCATGTCGAGCGCCTCGCCGTACTCGCCGCCGAACGGCCGGACTCCTGGACCGACGGCGCGCCGCCGCCGGCCGCGCCGGTCGCGGCGCGCGAGGACGACGTCGCGGTCATCATGTACACCTCCGGCACCACAGGCCGGCCCAAGGGCGCGATGCTCACGCACGGCAATTTCTGGTGGAACAACGTGAGCGGCATGCACGCGATGGACGTTCTGGAGAACGACGTCACGCTGGTCGCCGCGCCCCTGTTCCACATCGGCGGCCTCAACGTGACGACGCTGACGGCGTTGCAAAAGGGCGCGCAGATCTTGCTGCATCGCACGTTCGATCCCGCGCGCGCGCTCGCCGACATCGCCGCCCATCGCGTGACGACGATGTTCGGCGTACCAGCGATGTTCCTGTTCATGGCCCACCAACCGGGCTTCGCCGAATGCGACCTGTCCTCGCTGCGGCTGCTGGTGGTCGGCGGCGCGCCTTGCCCGCTGCCGCTGCTGAAGACTTATCTCGCGCGCGGCGTCTCCATGCAGCAAGGCTATGGCCTCACCGAGACCGCGCCGATGGTGAGCTTTCTGGCGCCCGAACACGCCTTGCGCAAAGTCGGCTCCTCCGGCCGCACGCCGATCTTCGTCGAGGTGAAGATCGTCGGCCTCGACGGCCAGCCGGCCCCACAGGGCGAAATTCTGGTGCGCGGCCCCAACGTATTCAAGGGCTATTGGCGCCAGCCGGAAGCCACCACCAAGGCGATCGACGCCGAGGGCTGGTTTCACACCGGCGACGCCGGCTTCGTCGACGACGAGGGTTTCCTCACCATCAGCGACCGCATCAAGGACATGATCATCACCGGCGGCGAGAACGTCTATCCCGCCGAGATCGAGAGCGAGTTGATGCGCCACCCGGCCATCGCCGAGGTTGGCGTGATCGGCGAACCGGATGCGCAATGGGGCGAGCGCGTGGTGGCGGTGATCGCGCTGAAGCCGGGCGCGACGCTGGCGCTGGAGGAATTGCGCGCCTTTGCCGCCGAGCGGCTGGCGCCCTACAAGCTGCCCAAGCGCCTGGAGTTCGTCTCCGTCTTGCCGCGCAACGCCACCGGCAAGATCCTCAAACAAAGGTTGCGGGAGACGCTGACCAACGCGGCGCCTTGAGTCGCATCCTTCAGCCGTCGCGGCGCTGATAATCGTCATGTGCGCGGTTGAGCTATATTCCGACGGCGTCCGCACTTGGCAGGCGGCGCGCCGGCGTTGGGCTCGATTTCGTTTGCTGGTTGATTGGAACGTGTTCGCGGACTGGCGCGCTGCGCCAGTCAGGCGGCGATGTCGGCGGATGCGCGCGGCGGTCGACAGTTGCTCGAACTCAGGTGCGATTCGGGCGCGACGCCGAATCTGAGCTTGGCCACGTTTCGAGCCGCCGTCCGGCAGAGCGCGCTGGCGAAAGCGGCGCGGTCGATCATCGTACCCGCAAGACGTCAGCCACATGCGGAGCCTCCTGCTCCAGGGTTGTCGATATCGCGCGAATTGACTGGCGAAAGCTCGCGCCGTTCGCTTGCGATCCCAGCAGCGCCGGCCGCGACCGCCCCGGATGCAGGCGGAGGATGAGCCGCCGCAATTCCCGTAGATCGCCACAGGACGATCAGGCCGCCGCCCGCTCCGCCGCGCCGCGATAGCTCAAGGCCTCGGCGAAATGCACCCGGCGCAGCGCGCCGCCGCCGTCGAGATCGGCAAGGGTGCGCGCCAACTTCAACACGCGATGGTAGCCGCGCGCCGAAAGCCGCAACCGATCGGCGGCGTCGCGCATCAGGCCCGCCGCCGCCGCGTCCGGCGCCGCGATCTCCTCGATGACGCCCGCCGGCGCCGCGGCGTTGCAGCCGATGGCGTCGAGGCCGAGCTTGCGATAGCGCTCGACCTGGAGCGCGCGCGCCGCCGCCACACGCTCGGCCACCTCCCGCGACCCTTCGGCGGGCGCCGGGCGCATGAGGTCGGCCGCCGTTACGGCGCCGACATCGATGGTGAGATCGAAGCGGTCGATGAGCGGCCCGGAAAGGCGCTGCTGGTAGCGCGCCGCGCAGACGGCGACCGGCCCGCGCGAGCAGGAAAAACCGGGATCGTCGGCGTGGCCGCAGCGGCAGGGATTCATCGCCGCGATAAGCTGGAAGCGGGCGGGATAGACGATGCGGTGATTGGCGCGCGCCAGCGCCACCTCGCCGGTCTCCAAAGGCTGGCGCAAGCTATCGAGGGCCTGGGCGCTGAACTCCGGCAATTCGTCGAGAAACAGCACGCCCTGGTGGCTGAGCGAAATCTCGCCGGGCTTGGCGTGATGGCCGCCGCCCACCAGCGCCGCCATCGAGGCGGAATGATGCGGGGCGCGGAACGGGCGCCGATCGGTCAGCGCGCCATCGGGCAACATGCCGGCAATGGAATGGATCATCGACACTTCGAGCAGCTCGCGGGGCCCGAGCGGCGGCAGGATCGACGGCAAGCGCTGCGCCAGCATCGACTTGCCCGAGCCCGGCGGCCCGCTCATCAGCATGTTATGCATATTATTGAAAATCGCGTTTCCGGCTTCAGACAAGCGCACTACAAGGCCGAAATGGACACGCCGCCGGAACTCCCACGCCTCCGAATCTTTCTCGATGCGGACGCCTGCCCTGTCAAGGACGAGACCTATCGTGTCGCCGCCCGCTACAAGATCAAGGTCTACGTGGTCGCGAATAGCCCGATCATGGTTCCGCGCGTGCCCGGCATCGAGCGTGTCGTCGTGGGCGCCGGGCCCGACGTCGCGGACGACTGGATCGTCGAACGCGCCGCACGCGGCGCGATCGTCGTCACCTCGGACGTTCCGCTCGCGAGCCGCTGCGTCAAGAACGGCGCCGAGGTTCTCGCCCCGACGGGGAAGCCCTTCAGCGAAAACTCCATCGGCATGGCGGTGGCGACGCGAAACCTCATGGATGAGTTGCGTTCGTCAGGCCAGACGACGGGCGGTCCTCCGCCGTTCGGTCCGCGCGACCGCTCCCGTTTCCTGGGCGCCCTAGACAACGTGGTCACGCGACTGATGCGCGCCGGCATCAAGGCGGAGGCGCCCTGAAGGCGCCGATCACCGGTGGCGGGTTCCCGGCGCGCCTTTGATCCTGCCGTCGAGGTCGAGCGTGACCCAGCCGCCGTGCAAATCCCCCGGCTGCGGAAGGACCTTCAGGTCGCCGAGCCGCGAATGTCGGGTCCACGCTACGTTCCGCGTGGGCTGGTCGTCTACCGCAGCGCGGAGTTCAGCAGGTTCGCCAGACGGGCCGCCGCCAGAGCGGCCCGCGAGCGCGCCGTGTTCCTGGTCTCGGTTTCGTAATCGCGCGTGAGCATTGCCGGCTCCTTGCCGGGGCCGATCGGCGGAGCGTACGCGAAGCGTTTCGCCAGGTCGGCACTTTCCTGCACCCAGACCTCGGGATCAAGGACCTGCGCCGCGCTAGGATCGACGGACACGCTCGCGTGTCCGTCCTTGGCGTCGGCATCCGCCACCGCGCCGTAGGGCGTCGAATAGCCGCCGAAGACGCGATCCCAATAGGCGTGGAGCGGCAGGGTCTCCCCGGTGGCGGGGACGACAGATTCGGCGTTGCCGCCGGCGTCGCCCTTGGGAATTTCGTGGGTGAACCGGGAGACGGCGTGGAGCGGCTGGTGGGCGTCGCCGACGAGGTGGATCGTCCAGACGAGGTCGTAGGACCGGACATCGTCCGAGGCGCCGGAGGACGGCGGCATGGCCGCGATCATCAGCTTGAGTTGCGAGACGAGATCGACCGGGTCGGAGGGCGTCGGCGTCGTGCCGTCGGGCGAGAACTCGATGTCCTTGAAGTGCCAATAGGCGTGCTGGTCGTGGTCGGCGTAGCCGATGTTGCGACCGGCGGTCGGCTCGGTCGCGACGTCGCGCCGGTAGCTGTAGCGCTTCGTCTTGATGTCGTCGGCCCAGGTCGCCGCGTGGACGAAGGCGTACGTCCGGGCGGTCTCGGCGTCGGGGGCGCCGGCGGTCCCGGCGGCGTAGTCCGGGTTCAGCTTCAGGAGGGCGTCGACCCTGTCCTTCACCGCGGCGTCGAGGCGCTTGTAGGCGAGGTAGGCGATCTGCATGTGGCCCTCGTCCCACCAGGCGGACGCGGGGGACGCGACCGCGCTGGCGACGGCGCACAGGACGGCGATAGAAGTGCGGCGCACGTCTCCTCCTCCGGCTTCGGCCATTGCGTAGCCGACGTCTTGGGCGCCTTCATGACGAGCGATCGCGCTCCGCGAGGACGGCGCCGTCTATATCGACCAGGATCGCGTAGGTGCTTCTTGGCGGCCACTCCGCGAAGGCCATCGCCTCCATGGCGGCCCCGGCGCTCAGAGCCCGGATTTCTCGTTCCTCGGCGACGCGCGGGCCGGCGCCGGACGGCGCCATGAAGCGGAGGCGGTAGACGCGCGGCTTGGCGGGCTCCAGGAGCATGCGGGTCGCCGAGTCGAGCCCGACGGCCTTGCCGGTTCGCTTGGCGACCGCGACGGCGACGCGGCTCCAGTGCTTCGCCTCAGTGTCGTCGGTCGCGGCGCGCTGGCGTGCGCGGGCTGCGGAATATGGATCGGCGGCGGAATTCATGAGCGCCGCAACGTCCGCTTCGACGCGCGTCCGCCGCTCCTTGGCCTTCCGGGTCCATTCGAACATGCCCGCCTCCGCTCAGGAAAGCCCCAACCATCCCTTGAACTTGGCCCAACGGCTCTCCTTGCCGAGCGGACGCGGCGCAGCGAAAGTCGCGCGCGGAGGCGATTTTGCCTTGAACATCTCCTGGCGCGCCTGCCTGTCGTTTGCGAGCCCCTCAGCGATTTCGTCGTCGGACCAGGTTCCGGCTTCGATGACTTTGCCGTTCCGGATCACGTAGTGGGAACGGCATTTCTGCATCCAGTTACCGACAGACGGGTTCAGCGAAACCGTCTCGCCGTCGAACGTCACCTTCCACTGCGCTGGCGCGAAGGGAGTGACGACCTCCTCCCCACAGCCACAGCAACAGAGATGGGACGCCGTTGCGTAATCCATCGAGACGTATAGCTTCCCCTGCTCCAGCTTCTCCGGAACGTGCCGGACGAACTGATGGTCGAGTCTATTTTGCTTCAGCATGCCAAGTCCCCGTTTAGCAGCAGATTGCCATCCGTGGTGTACGTGCTGTGGTGCTCCCGTTCCAGGTCGCGATAGAAGCCGCGGATCTTCTTCCACTTGATCACGGCCATGGCCGCATTCAGCGCGTTCAAGTCCGCGACCTGGATATTGGTCGCGTACACGTCGTGGCCGCGGTCGTCGCTGAAGTCGATCCTGTTGGGCACATGGTCGCGCTTCTCCGGCGTGCTTGCCGTCACGCGCAGGATGCCGCCGAGCGACCCGTCGTCGAGTTGCAGGCCCATTCCGACGTCTACGAACGCCGCTCCGATGGCCTCCAGCTTCGCGACGACCGCCTTCTTGGACGGTCCGTCGTCAACGCAGACGAAGGCGAAGGTCACGCCGTCGAGCAGATGGGCGTTGGTTTCGCCGATGGCCATGGGATGCGCCGTGATCCCCTTACGCATCCGCGAGTAGACGGACGCCCAGTAGTTGACCTTCAGCGGAACGTCCCGGAGTTCGTCGAGCGACGGGGCGCCGGGCCCGCGGAAAGCGTTGTGTGTCAGGAACTCGTCGGGATCGAACAGCCGAATCTCGGCCGCCGGCGTCTTGGCCGTCAGGTCCAGGACGTACGCCCCGGTACCCCCCAACCCGACGATGGCGATCCGCTCAGGGGCGAGCCGGTCCGACAGGGCGCCGATACCGGCGCGGCCCGTCGCCGTGTCGACGTAGTTGAAGACGGAGTTTTCCTCCTCCTCGGGTACGGCGTTTCCCCGCGCCGTGACGCCGGGCGCCAGCGTCGTCGCGGGCCCCGAGATGACGGCGCCGTACGTCGTCATCTTGTGGTGATAGTCGCGGTAGCCGTCTTCGGGCTTGTTCGAGAAAGTGTGCGGGGCGCTCAAGCCGTTACCGAGGTTGACCGTGGCGTCCTGATGGCGCAGCGCCTCGATGGGCTTGCCGTCGGCATTGCAGGGATAGTCGCCGATCCAGTGCATCGTGCGCGTTTCCGGCGGCCTGGTGACGTCGCCGGCCATGTTGAGCGTCGAGACGAGCGTCCCGCGCTTCAGCTCCTTCTTGGAATTGAGGTAGGGCACCTCGCGCAGCACAAGGAGATTTCCCTTGATCTGGACGAGGTAGCCCTCCTCGCGGAGCCGCTTCAGGTCGGCGCTACGAGCGAATGGTGCGAGTGACATTGAAGACCGTCCCGTTCTTGACTTCGACTTTTCCGCCCGCGCCGAGTTCGCCCGCGTGGGGATTGGACGCCGCGTGGCGATAGGTCATCGAAAACACGGTGTTCGGGTTGGAAGCGCCGCCCGGAAAGGCCAACTGGACGACCTCCTCGAAGGTGACGACGCGGGCGTGGACCACGCGGGGACGCGAGTTGACGATGATTTCGGTTTCGCGATGCTCGATCGCCTTCTCCAACTCGCGCTCCGCTTCGAGGATCTCCGCCTCGGCGTGGCGTTCCTCTTCGCGGGCGCGTTCGAGGTCGTGCTCGGCGCGCTTCAAGTCGTTCAGGACGCGGTCGATGTCCTTTTCGCCGTCGGGCGGCTCATCGTTGATGGGGGCGTTCATAGGCTTATTTCCTTCTGTTCAGACCAGCCTCGTGGGCTTCACAAGGCCAATCGACGCGAAGGAAGGCGACCGGTAAGGCCCCTATGAATTTATTTTGAGGGGGCCTTTCGAGACCGGGCCGCAGATGAAAAAGGCCGGGCAGCTCGGGCAGGTGCGCTCGGACGGGTCAGGCGGAAAGGCGCCTCCGCGAATGGCGGCGAGTATCCCCGAGAGCTTTTGGCTACGGTTCCGCGAAACCGTGGGCGTCATTTCGACCGGCGTGATCTTCTTGTCCGAGAGGTGGACGAGTTCGACGCGCGCGCGCGCGTCGTGCCCTCGGGCTGCGAGCACCAGCGCGGCGGCCCCGACGTCGTCGGCTTCCTTCGACCTGATATGCCCCGTGCGCACGCGCCGGAAGATATCGGCGCCGTCCCTCGCAACGAGCACGTCGTCGGGAATGCAGAGCACCTCGTCCCTGTCGATGGTCAGCCTGAGGGTGTTCGGCGCTCCCGTCCGGGCGCCGGGCCGGCTCGATCGGAAGTATCTCACCATCTCCTCCGCGGCCGACCGCAATTCCTCCAGCACGCCGGAATCGGTTAGTCCGTGCTCTGCGCAGGCCTTGTCCACGTGGTCCGACAGGGCTCGCTCGTCGGCGAGATCGATCGCTCCGGCGATCGCGGCCTGCGTCACCGAACGAACGGCTTCGTGCAGACGCATGTAGAATGTTTCCGTGCGCTTCCCGCCGACGCGAAGGACGTGGGTGTAGAAGAATCGGCGAGCGCAGGATTCATAGAGGGCAATCTGCGGACCGGTGAAGCTCAAGCCACCTTCGATCACCAGTTCGACCGCATCGAATTTTCCGGCGGGCTCCAACGAGCGCGCGGGCGCCGTGGTCACCCGCTTCAGTCCAGGTCCGAACCCGTCCAAAAACGGAGACAGCGGCTTCGCCGCGCCAGACGCGGTCCGGTCGACGGCGTAGAAAAACAGGCGGTCCCTGGCCCTAGAGGCGGCGACGTAGAACAGGCACTCACGCTCCGCGGCGTCCCCGGCTTTGAAGACCTCCAAAGCGCTGCCGCGCGCGCCGGCGATCATGCCGTCGGGAGGGAGGCAGGCGGGCGGCTTCGGGTATCCCGGCAACGTGTCGCGGTTGAGCGCTGGTACGTGGACGACCGGAAACTCCAGGCCCTTGGCTCCGTGAAGCGTCATCAACCGGACCGCGTCGAGACCCTGGGCGGCTGCCGGGATTTGGCGGAGGTCGCGGTCGTCCCCGATCCGCACAAGCCGCCGCACCCGATCGAGCAGCCTTTTTATACGCAGGCCGCGACCCGCCGGCTGAACCCTCACAAAGTTCATGAATTGCCACATCGCGATCCCGCGAGATCTGGCCGCGACCGAGTCCGCGGTCGCCACCTCGCCGGCGAGGCGGGTGCGATCGAGGAGGAAGCGCGCGAGAACGTCCCAAGGCTCGGAAGTCTCGTCGAAGCCCGCCAAGGTCTCCCGCAACCGCATCCACACATCGCGCACGTTGCGGCCGAGTTTCTCTGGGTTGAAGTCAGCCCAACCTTTTTCTTCGGGTCCGGCGCCGCGCAGGGCCTCCAAAACCGTTCCGACGTCGGCCAGGGACAATTCGAAGGGAGGCGATGCGCACAACCGCACTATTCCCATCGCTCTCGAATCCACGAAAAGCGAAAGCAGGGACAGCAGGTCCTTCACCTCTGGCCGTTCGAAGAGACTGCCCAAGTAGAGCACCGGAATGCCCGCGAGTTCGAGGTCCCGACCGATCGACGACAGGCGCTCGTTGCCGGTGCAGAGAACGGCTTGATCGCGGAACGCGAAGCCGGCTGACTTCATGGCTTCGATGGATTCCGCCACGGCCGCGCTCTGGAGATCGGGTCGCTCGACGCGGCGGAGTTCGGGCGGGTGACCGGAGGGGCCGCGATCCGCCACAAGGGCCACGTCTCCCGCGGCGACTTTCATGGTCGCCGCGAAAGCCGAAAACCCGTCGACGATCTCCTTCGACGAGCGATAGTTGCGCTTGAGACGACCCCGCGCGGCGCCCTTGAAGTCTTCGGCGCCGAAGCGCTCTACGTTGAACGACGAGGCGCCGCGAAACCTGTAGATGGATTGCTTGACGTCCCCAACCGCCCACAGGTTGACGCCGTCAGGGCACAGGGCTTCGATCAACCTGACACTGCTTCGGTTGACGTCTTGATATTCGTCGACCAGCACGTGGTCGTACGTGCCTTGCAGGCTCGCGCGTACTTCCGCATCGGTTTCAAGCAAACGGACCGGCATGGACACCAGGTCGCCGAAATCAATGCGGTTCGCTTCGGATTTCAGGCGTTCGTAGGCGCCGTAGACGACCGCGACCTCTGCGGCCCGCTCGGCCTCTTTGGTCGCGTCGGCGTCGGTCGCCTTCACGAGCGTCGAAGCCGCCAGGGCCGCATATTCCCCAGGCCCGACGACCTCGTCTTTTGCGCGGGACACCGCCGAGAGAATATCGGCGATGTTGCGCACGGGGTCGTAGAAGTTTCGGAAGTGTTTGAGGGGAAGGCGAGGGAATTGCGTTTCGAGCAACTCGACGGCCTCGGAGCGGTCCATCATATGCGGCTCGGTCGCAACCCCTAGTTGCGGCCCGAACCTACGAACGACATCCAAGCCGAACGCGTGGAAGGTGCCGATCCAGATCGCCGCGGCGGCCGCCGGATTCTTCGCGGCGATGCGATCGGCCATCTCGCCGGCCGCCTTGTTCGAGAACGTCAGGACAAGAATACGCCTCGGGTCCACGCCTTCGGAGAGTAGGCTCTCGACGCGTCCGACCAAAGTCTGGGTCTTGCCGGTACCGGGGCCGGCCTCAAGCAGATACGCCTCCCCGCGGTGTCTTGCCGCCTTTTCTTGAAGCTCGTTCAAGGGAAGTTCGGCACGGGGCTCCTCGGGTTCGATCGGCTGCGTCGGTAACAGGAGAGCGTCGAGCAGTTGCTGGCAGACGACTTCAAACGGGGCGGCGAACATCGTCGCGACCTCACTCGCCGTCTTGCCATTCTCAACATGGAGGCGGCGCAAGACAGGTCGCGGCAGCAGGAATTCGCGGGCGAAAAGGTCCATTTGGACTTCGCGGCGTTGGCGCCGTCCGTAATCTACGACCCGGTCGAAGCCGACGGGGGCCGGCTCCGCCGGACGCGCCGGATCCACATGGGTTACGACGATCGGGCCCGGCTCGTCGCCGAGTTCGACGTGCCCCAATTCGTGGGCCACCAGGAAGGCCTGGTCGAATTCCGAGCCGACATCTTCGTGCAAGATCAGCGCCTCGGTTGCGATATAGGTCGCCCGGCCGCCGTCAAGGATCGCCGCGCCGGGTTTGGCCTTCTCAACGTCGAGGCCGCGGCGTTTGGCCTCCGCTAGGACGAAGGCGTAGGGAGAGGCGGGATCGTGGCCTTTCGCTACAGCCGCATCGTGCAGTTCCGCGGCGCGACGCCGCCCGAGTTCCGCAGCGTCCACGTCAATCCTCGGTCGCCAGAAGGCGCTTAATATCTTCGCCGGCGACGCCCGCGTCGACCAGCACCCGTTCCAAGGTCACCTGCGGAATTCCGCCGGGCTTGCCTTCGGCGAAGTGGCTTCGCGCCAAGCCGTCGCCTTGCGGCAGCGATATCCACGCCATGAAGCCTTCGAGTGGGACAGCCAACGCCTTGGCGAAGCGGCGGGCGAAGGCGCTCGGAACCGAGGCGGGCAGGATGCGTCGCTCCCTGAAGGAGGTCACGACTTGGCGCGGCACGCCGAGCAAGATCGCGATTTCACGGCTCCTTGTTGGAGACAAAGCCGCGAACGGATCGACGACGGGCGCCGGCCGGGCCGCCATGTGTTTCGACCAGGCGGCGTCGATCGTTGCGCGGTCGGTCGCGGACAGCGGCGGGAGTGAAGCAGGAACGGCCCGGGCCAATTCTCGCGAAAGATCGATCAGTTCGCCCGCGAACTGCGGATATGCCGAAAGGTACCGATCAAGCGTGGGCTTCTCATTGGTTTCCTCCATCGAAAATGCGTCGAGGACGTCTTCTAGGTTTAGGTTTGCGGGGAGATCGGTCACTCAGCGTCTCCGTCGGCTAGAGTTTTCCGAAGGGCTTCGAATGCACGCTGGCGATAGTTCCAGATGGTCTTCGGCGTCTTGGCGAGGACCTTGCAAATCGTGTTGACCGTCGGGTCTTCCGAATGGATTTGATAGTCAAGCATTAGCATGCGTACGGTTCTGCTTTGTTCGATCGGTAGCGCTTCAATCGCCGCGTCCAAGCGCAACCGGAAAGCCTCGTTGCGAAAAATTTCGCCCGCGAGCGGATTGTAACTTCCGGCCGCCGCCTCCACGACCGGGTCCATTTCGCCGCTTTCCTCGTCGTATTCGATCGACTGATTGCGGTTCTCGTCCCGCCAAGCCTGCTTCTGGGCATCCATCCTCAATCGCTTCATGGCCATGTCGAACCGGACTTCGAAAAAATCGAGTCGCTCCTCATAGGTCGTCCTGTCAGCCGCGAGCATCTCGACGAAACGCGCGCATACCTTGTCGCGTATGGATTCGCGCGTATACGAACTGGTTCCGCCGTCCGAGGATTCAGACCGCGGGAGCGCGCGGAGCACTCGCGCGATAAGCGATTTGTAGAGCCGTTCGAACCAGCGCTCCGAATTGTCGCGGCGACACGCCCGCACAAGATGTACCAGGCATTCGCTGGGAAGGAAGTTCGGATTCGATCCCTCTCGTTCGTCGCAAAGCGCCAGGATCTCGTCGCGACTTAACCCGTCGAGCGCATGCAGCCTAGCCTCCACTGCATCAGGGCGAACATATAGCGTTCCATCAGGTCTACGCTTTCTGAGCTCGACTTTGGCCGCTTTATGCGGCGTGGACGAGGGCGTTTTCCATGCGCTGCCAAATATGGCGGGGAATTTCTACACGGTCCCGGCTTGGCC